>JAEZHY010000198.1 GCA_023416335.1 Pseudomonadota bacterium
GCGCTGCTCCTCAACCTGGGTCAGCTGGTCTATCATGCTCTGCCAGTCGATGCCGCTTCCAACGCCGCTTAGGCTTAAATCCGCCACTGTCCACTCCTTAGATGAGCTTGATTCGCAGACGATTCCCTGAATATGGAACGGTGCTGCTGTTCCGGTCGAAGCTGAAGCCGGCTGTCCCTGCCATTTTCAATTGAAAATCCTTTTTCGTGATTCCTTATGCGATCCATCCAACATTTACATCGGCGACCGTCGGTTGGTGATCGCGTTAAGAATTTTCAATATTGGGCAAAGATTTCGTAAAGGTGGAGAGATGGCTGGTTGGTGGGCAAGGCTGAGTTCGGCAGGAAGCCCCTGCCGGGTATTCAGGAGAGATGCGGTTTGGGGTCGGGCCCCAAACCGGGCTGCTATATGCGGGATTCGCCGGAGTTCGGGAGTTCAATGGTGACGATGAGGCCACCGTCCGGTGCGTTTGCGGCCCGGACTTCGCCCCCATGAAGCATTACTGCGCGCTGGGTTATGGCCAGCCCAAGTCCGGTCCCGCCTTCCTTCCTGTCCCGTGCATCACTGACGCGGTAGAAGGGGTCGAAAAGGTCCTTCAAGGCTTCTTCCGGAACACCCGGACCGTGGTCCCGCACATTGAGAACGGCCATGGAATTGTTCCCGGCAGCTTTGTGGCGCAAAGAGACCGATATCTCCGTACCCTGGTTGCTGTAGCGAATCGCGTTGCGCAATACATTTTCGACGGCACTCCTCAGCAAGTCCCTGGCCCCGACTACGACGCAGTTCTCCTCGGCGGCAACATTGAGTACTATGTTGCGTCTTTCCGCTTCGATGTCCGCGTCCGCGACAATGTCATCAACCAGGTGAGCAAGATCCACCGGAGCAGGGTCTGCGAGTTCCGCCCCGCTGTCGAGCCGAGCCAGGGTGAGAAGCTCGCCGATCATGGTATTGAGACGCTGTGCTTCAAGTTCGATCCTGTCCAGGGCTTTGGTGGATTCCGCACCATGTCTTTGACGGGCTATCTCTAAAGCGATCGTCAGTCTGGTAAGCGGCGATCGGAATTCATGGGATATGTCGCGAAGGAGGCGTTTTTGGGACATCACCAGTGATTCGATGCGCTCCGCCATGATATCGAAATCTTTGGCCAGATCGCCTATCTCGTCTCTCCGCTTCCCAAAAACACCGCCGACCCGGAATTTTAGATTTCCATCGGCAAAGTTCCTTGCTGCCGCACCCAGACGCGAAACGGGCCTCGAGATATACCTCGCAAGCCAATAGCACACAGCCCCTGCCGTACACAGGATGATGAACAGGTGCATAAGCAGGAGGGAAGGGTCTCGGGTGATAAAATGCTTTGCCGGAAACCTTGCCAGCAGGATGTAGTTCCCTTTGGTACCCGCCAGAGTCTGAGCCAGCCAGAATGCGTCATCGGTGCGCTTGAAATCGACCTGGCCCGGCTCGACATTATCTGCGAGCTTCTGTGCTTCATCCGGGATCTTCCACGCCGTCAACTCTTCTCCCGTCTGCGTGAAAATGCACAGTTCGATCCGAACGGTCGTTGAGACATGGTCGATATAGTCGGTCAGAGAATCTTTGCCTTCGCGTTCGTATATGTTGATAGCTGTCTGGCCGGAGAGCCTGACGATATTGCCGGTAGCATTTATCCACCGTCCGGCACTAGACTCGGAACCAACTTTGACGCGCCCCTCCAGGGGCGGCCCGATGAAATCCTTGAGCCAGGGCAGCCAGACAAACGGATGCGATTCCGTCGCAATAGCTGAAAGCAAAGAGACGAAGCTTACGAGCGCCATTGCGACCCAGAACCAGAGAAAAATCTTGATAAACAGGCTTCTCATATTTCACCGGCAAAAATCGAATCAGTTCAGGGAGGGCTCAAAATCAGATTGGGATGAATTGGTGGTATATACGTAGCCCGCGCCGCGTATCGTCTTTATTCGTTCTGTTCCGGCGAACTTGTGTCCGAGTTTCTTCCTGAGACTGCTCAGATGTACGTCCACACTGCGGTCGTAGGCGCCCAGCGCACGCCCTAAGACATTTTCGGCAAGCTGTTCCCTGGTCACGACTCGCCCCGCGGCACGAAGGAGCATTTCTAGGATGCTGAACTCGACGGAGGTCAAATAGACTTCTTCGCCGTCACGGTTCACGACGCGTCTTCCGGTATCCATTTCGACATCTCCCACCGTAATTTTTCCAGGTCCGGACGGAGCCGACTCCTTATCGTGTCTGTCCCTGGTACGACGCAAAATGGCCCGGGCTCGTGCGAGAAGTTCACGCGGATTGAAGGGCTTGGCCAGATAATCGTCTGCACCCATTTCCAGGCCCACAATCCGGTCGATCTCCTCATCCCTGGCGGTGAGCATGAGCACAGGAGTGTCCTGGCGTGATCGTATTCGTTGCAGGACCTCAAAGCCATTCATGCCGGGAAGCATAATATCGAGAACAATAAGATCATACTCGGAGGCTCCGGAAATCGCGCGCTGCAGACCTTCGTTGCCGTCGTTCACGGAAGTGATTTCGAAGCCCTCGGGTGTAAGGTAGTCCGAGAGCAAGTCGCATAATTCGACGTCGTCGTCGATAATCAAGAGAGAGCCCATTACACTCCTCCCTGTTTTCGCCGATTCCATGCCGGGGTGGATCGAACAATCTTCAATGGCATTACGGCGCATGAAAGCGATTTGAAAGTGTCGCTGAGTTAATTTTTGTAAGCATAACATGTTGGAAGAGTAAATGCACGAGTCATACTCCTTCCACGGCGTATGGCACTAAGGCGGTTGGGGATTTTTTCCACCTCGGAAAAAATGAATTAACCTACCCTTCGAGCCTGCATAGACTCGTTCCACATCTTGTTTAGTCGTAAACAGTGTTGCGAATGTTACATTATTTTACGAAACTTAACCGGCTGTTTTTGAAAATTCTATTGCCCATGGTCAGAGGGGAGGCGCTTGAGCATCAGATGTGGAGCGGGTCCGATGCTCAAGCGGTGGGTGGGAGAGGTGTACTTTTTTGGTGGAGAGAGTGCGGTTAAGGGTGGTGTTGTATACTCCCTGCCGGCAGTCACTTTCCGATTGGAGTTGGACGAACGCTTGATGTTGTCGATATAATTATCCGAATCGGGGTGATATCAGGCCAAGTAGGGGAATGAATTGAAAAAGAGCCATGCTATAACGAACCATCCGACAGCAATAATTGTCAGTTCGAAAGCAATAACGAGCACCTTTCTCATATGGTCCCTCTTGAAGGTTTGAACGTAAAAGGCGTCGGGAATCGACACCTTACCCCTTGCAAAGCCGGCGGCAGTTTCTAATATGGCCGGAAAGCGGGAATACCATAATGCGAAAATTGCCTTAGTGTCGAGTTAAGTATTGGTGAATGAAGGTAATGATTGCTAAAGAAGAACGAGAACTTTTAACATTTTTTTACAAATTTTGATTCGCCATGAATGGGCATACTGTTAAAATCCCTTCTCTTTCATGCTTGCCTGCTGAAATGGGGCATGCTGTAAGGAGAACAGGCGAAGACATGATCCGGATTGCCCGGGATATTCGAAAGGTTCCAGAGTATGCGGATTTCGGCTCCGGGCGTAAGCTCGGATGCTCTCGTCCAAATTGCAATCAATGACGAGGATTAGGAACATGGGATTCAGTGTAGATGCGGAAAATAAAGAACCAGGAGAGATTAATGCTCCTCGCGCTCGCCCCGGGCGATTTTGGGTGTGGTTGCTTGGATTGATTCTGGTCGGAGTGCTCGGGTATGTCGGCCTGATAGTCTTTGGAAAGACACCTTTACGCGCGGCGGGGCAGGGGGCGGCCCCATTTCCTCAGAGTACGCCTGTGGTCGCTGCTGCCGCGAGGCAGGGAGACATCCATATATATATTACGGGACTCGGTTCGGTTGTGCCGCTCAATACCGTCACGGTGAAAAGCCGCGTGGACGGGCAGCTGATGAAGGTTTTGTTTCAGGAAGGACAGACGGTCCAGGCCGGGTCTGTTCTGGCTGAAATAGACCCACGCCCTTTCGAAGCGGCATTGACCCAGGCCGAAGGGCAGATGGCCCGGGATAAGGCACTGCTTGCAAATGCGAAAGTAGACCTCCAGCGATACAAGACCCTCGCAAAGCAGGATGCGATCGCAAAGCAGCAACTCGATACACAGGAAGCTCTGGTTCAACAGTATGAAGGCACGGTGAAGCAGGATCAGGGCCAGATAGATAATGCCAGACTGCAGCTTATATATTCCAAGATCACAGCCCCGATAGGCGGCCGCATAGGACTGAGGCTTGTAGATGTCGGGAATATCGTGCATGCGAGCGATACAAATGGACTGGCGGTAATAACGCAGGAGCTGCCGATAACGGTGATTTTTCCTGTGGCGGAGGACGGCTTTCCGCCGGTGCTGAAGAAATTCAAGGCGGGGGAGAAGCTGACTGTCGAAGCGTTCGATCGCGAGCAGAGACACAAACTCGCCACGGGACAGCTGCTCACCATCGATAATCAGATCGACCCGAGCACCGGTACCGTGAAACTCAAAGCCATATTTCAGAACAAGGACCATGAACTTTTCCCGAACCAGTTCGTGAATGCGAGGCTTCTACTCGAGACAAAGGCCGGAACGACGGTTGTGCCGACCGCGGCTATACAGCGGAGCCCCCAGGGGACCTTCGTCTTTGTGGTTAAAGAGGACCAAACGGTGACGATGCGCCGTGTGAAAATAGGACCATCCGAAGGGGATGACGTATCCATCGAGGAGGGACTTTCACCGGGAGACCAGGTCGTCGTGGAAGGCGCGGAGAGGTTGAGAGAGGGCAGCAAGGTGGCAGTCGACGCCCAGGGCTCGAAATCCACCCAGAAGGCCCAGCAATGAATCCTTCGCGCATATTCATACTAAGACCCGTCGCAACGGCGCTGCTGATGGTGGCCCTTCTGCTCGCCGGAGCGGTTGCTTACCATCAACTGCCGGTGTCTGCGCTGCCGCAGGTGGATTATCCGACCATTCAGGTGCTCACGTTCTATCCCGGCGCGAGCCCGGATGTCATGGCTTCCTCCATTACGGCTCCCCTGGAACGTCAGTTCGGACAGATGCCCGGCCTGAAGCAGATGACGTCCAACAGTTCCGGCGGCAGCTCGGTTGTAACGCTGCAGTTCAGCCTGGATCTCAGTCTGGATGTTGCGGAGCAGGAAGTACAGGCGGCCATCAATGCCGCCACCAGTTTCCTGCCGCGTGACCTGCCGAATCCGCCGGTTTACAGCAAGGTCAATCCCGCAGATGCCCCAATTCTTACCTTGGCGCTTACTTCGGACAGCATGCCGCTGCCCAGGGTGGAAGATCTCGCGGATACTCGCCTGGCCCAGAAAATATCCCAGCTTCCCGGCGTGGGGCTTGTAAGTATCAGCGGTGGGCAACGGCCTGCAGTGCGGATCCAGGCGAATCCGACAGCTCTTGGCGCTTACGGCCTGACCCTTGAGGATGTCCGTTCGGCCATAGCAGCCGCCAATGTCAACCAGGCAAAGGGTGGTTTCGATGGACCCCGCCAGGCATCGATAATCGGGGCCAACGACCAGTTGCTTTCGAGCGACGATTATCGTCCGTTGATAGTGGCTTATCGGAACGGCGCACCGGTGCGGCTGTCGGATGTCGCGGACATCAAAGACGATGCCGAAAACGTCAAGCAGGCCGCCTGGATGAACGATGCCCCGGCTGTAATCGTTAATATTCAGAGGCAGCCCGGAGCAAACGTCATCGATGTTGTGGATCGGGTGAAGAAACTGCTGCCGCAATTGCAGAATTCGCTGCCTTCCGCCGTACACGTGTCGGTTTTGACAGACCGTACGACCACAATCCGCGGTTCTGTCGAGGACGTTGAATTCGAGTTGATGCTTGCCGTGGCTCTGGTCGTGATGGTTATCTTTCTTTTCCTCCGCAACTTTTCCGCGACAATCATTCCCAGTGTGGCAGTTCCGCTTTCCCTGGTCGGTACTTTCGGGGTTATGTACCTTCTGGGATTCAGTCTGAACAACCTTTCCTTGATGGCCTTGACCATTGCAACCGGGTTTGTCGTCGATGATGCGATCGTCATGATCGAGAACGTGGCCCGTTACATCGAACACGGCGATTCTCCGCTCGAGGCTGCAATCAAGGGATCGGCTCAAATTGCCTTTACGATTATGTCTCTGACTATATCGCTGATCGCCGTGCTGATCCCTCTCCTGTTCATGGGAGACGTCGTCGGCAGGCTGTTTCGGGAATTTGCCGTCACATTGGGCGTTACGATTCTTATCTCCGCCATAGTCTCGCTCACTCTTACTCCCATGATGTGTTCCCGGTTGCTCAAGCATACGCCGGAAGAAAAGCAGGGGAGGTTCTATCGCGGGTCGCAGCATGTATTCGACAGCGTTATTGCCTGGTACGGCAAGACGCTGCGATGGGTGCTCGACAGGCAGGCGGCCACACTGCTGATCGCGGTTGCCACACTGGTATTGACAATCTTTCTGTATATTGCCGTTCCGAAAGGATTCTTTCCGGTACAGGATACGGGAATCATCCTCGGCATCTCGGAGGCCCCTCAGTCGATCTCCTTTTCCGCAATGTCCGAGAAGCAACAGGAACTGGCTTCCATCATCCTCAAGGATCCGGCCGTAAAGAGCCTCTCGACCTACATTGGAATCGACGGTACCAATGCCACCCTGAACAGCGGACGGGTGCTGATAAACCTGAAAGACCTCCAGGAGCGGCGCATCAATGCAAGCGATGTAATTCGCAGGCTGCAGCCCGAAGTGGCGAAACTGAAGGGGATTACGCTTTATATGCAACCGGTCCAGGACCTCACGGTCGAGGATCGAGTGAGCCGCACGCAATTCCAGTACAGTCTTGAAGATGCCGACATTGCCGAACTCAGCGCCTGGACTCCTCGAATCGTAAGCACCCTGCAGCAGTTACCCGAACTGCGCGATGTCAGCAGCGATCTGCAGGACCAGGGGCTGCGGGCCCAGCTCGATATCGACCGCAACACGGCATCCAGGTTCGGTATTACGCCGCAAATGATAGTAGATACCCTCTACGATGCTTTCGGCCAGCGACAGGTGTCCACTATTTTTACACAGTTGAACCAATACAGGGTCGTGCTGGAGGTAAAACCCGACTTCCAGCAGAACCCCGAAAAGCTGAATGCGATCTACATCAGGGGTGCAAACGGCGATCAGGTTCCGTTGAGTGCCATAACGCGGCTTTCGACCAAAACGGGACTGCTGGCAATCAGCCACCAGGGGCAGTTTCCTGCGACCACAATATCTTTCAATCTGGCACCCCGGGTCTCTCTGGGGGAAGCAGTCAAGGCCATCGAGGACTCCGAGCGAAAGCTCGGCATTCCCGCGAGCATTCAAACAAGTTTCCAGGGGACTGCTCAGGCCTTTCGAGCCTCGCTGGCGAACGAGCCTCTGCTTATCCTGGCTGCGCTGATAACCGTTTACATCGTGCTTGGGGTTCTGTACGAAAGCTATATCCACCCGGTGACGATTCTTTCCACGCTCCCTTCGGCGGGCGTCGGGGCCATTCTCGCCCTGTTGCTTTACCACACCGAATTCAGCGTCATTGCACTGATCGGCATCATCCTCCTGATCGGTATCGTGAAGAAGAACGCCATTATGATGGTCGATTTCGCACTGGAAGCCGAGCGAAAGGACGGCAAAGACCCCATCGAGGCAATATACCAGGCATGTCTACTGAGATTTCGGCCGATCATGATGACGACCATGGCCGCTCTATTGGGGGCTCTTCCCCTCGCTCTCGGAACCGGTCTGGGGTCCGAGCTGCGGCGTCCGCTCGGAATCTCGATCGTCGGCGGCCTGATTTTCAGTCAGATGCTTACGCTGTATACGACTCCGGTGATCTATCTCTGGTTCGACAGGATAGCGCGGCGCCTTGGCAGAAGCCGTCCGCAGGAGGATAACCCCGGAGGGCGGCCGGTGGAGTCAGCATGAATTTTTCCGCCGTCTTCATAAAGCGCCCTGTCGCGACAACTTTGCTCACGATAGGAGCGGCACTGGCGGGGATAATCGCTTTCCGGTTTCTGCCCGTCTCTCCGCTGCCCCAGGTTGATTTCCCGACTATCCAAGTTTCCGCAAGCCTGCCGGGAGCCGATCCCGAGACAATGGCCACTTCCGTTGCGGCCCCCCTGGAACGGCAGTTCGGGCGTATAGCCGGCCTTGCCGAAATGACTTCGACGAGTTACCGCGGTTCGACCGGGATTGTCATGCAGTTCGATCTGAACCGTAACATAGACGGTGCTGCGCGCGATGTTCAGGCCGCAATAAACGCTGCCCGCAGTTACCTTCCTGCCGCACTGCCCAGCAATCCCATTTATCGCAAGGTCAATCCCGCCGATGCGCCGATCCTGATTATTGCCCTCACCTCGGATACCGTCACCAAGGCGAAAATGTACGATGCCGCGTCTACAATTCTGCAGCAGAAGCTCTCGCAGGTTGATGGAATCGGCCAGGTCTTCGTCGGAGGCGGGTCGCTCCCCGCTGTGCGCGTGGAATTGAACCCGTCAACGATGAACAAGTATGGTATAGGCCTGGAAGACCTGCGGGCCATGCTGAACCGCACAAATGTCAATCGCCCCAAAGGTCAGCTTGGCGACTCTTCCAGGACCTGGGAGATCCAGGCAAACGACCAGTTGCGTACGGCGGATGAATACAAGTCCCTTGTGGTGAGGTACAAAGACGGGGCGGTAGTCCGCCTTTCCGACCTGGGCGATGTCCGGGATTCGGTCGAGGATGTCAGGACCGCCGGCCAGGTAAATGGAAATCCTTCGGTCATGATGGTGTTGTTCCGGCAACCGGGTGCGAACATCATAGAGACGGTGGACCGGGTGCGGGGCATGCTGCCTCAGTTGCAGGCATCAATTCCCCAAAGTATCAATATGTCCATAGTGATGGACCGAACACCGCCAATACGTGGTTCACTGGCGGATGTCGAGCGGACCCTGGTGATCTCGGGCATTCTGGTCATCCTCGTCGTGTTTGCCTTCCTGCGCAACGTGCGCGCGACGATCATCCCGAGTGTCGCGGTGCCGGTTTCGCTGGTCAGTACTTTCGGCGTCATGTACCTGCTCGGCTACAGCCTGGATAATCTTTCGCTCATGGCGCTTACCATCGCTACCGGCTTCGTAGTCGACGATGCGATTGTGGTGCTCGAAAACATAACGCGATATATGGAAAAGGGGGAATCCGCTCTCCAGGCCGCCCTGCACGGCGCCAGGGAGATCACGTTCACCGTCCTCTCGATGAGCATCTCTCTGGTTGCGGTATTTATACCCATACTTCTCATGGGGGGCATGGTAGGTCGCCTTTTTCGTGAATTCGCCGTGACCCTTTCGGTCGCTATTATGATATCTCTGGCGGTATCGCTCACAACGACACCAATGATGTGCGCTACCGTGCTGAAAAGCGAGACGACCCGGACTCACGGTCGCATCTATCTGGCAATCGAATGGCTGTTCGAGTGCTTGCGGCGCGGATATGAATGGGGGTTGAGATGGGCCCTTCGCCACTCCCTCGTCATGGTGGGGCTGACGGTGCTTACCGTGGGCGTGAACGTCGCGCTCTTTATGGTGGTACCGAAAGGGTTTTTCCCGCAGCAGGACACCGGGCGTCTGACAGGATCGATCCAGGCGGCTCAGGACATATCGTTTCAGGCAATGAGCGAGAAGCTGACCAAGGTTATAGAAGTCATCCGGAGCGATCCGGATGTGACCGATGTCAGCGGCTTCACAGGAGGGGGCGGCGGTGGCGGTGCTACGACCAACACGGCAAGGATGTTCATTTCTCTCAAGCCCTTCGAGACACGAAAGGCCAGTGCGCAGCAGATAATCGCGCGATTGCGCAAAAAACTCGCAACGGTTGCAGGCGCACCCACATTTCTTCAGCCGGTCCAGGAACTTCGAGTCGGGGGAAGGATGAGTAACGCTCAATTTCAGTACACGCTTCAGGGAGCCGACCTCGCGGAGCTGAACTCGTGGGCGCCGCGGATTCTGCAGCGACTCCGCACGCTGCCGCAAATCGTGGACGTGAACAGCGATCAGCAGGACAAGGGCTTGCAGGCCACACTCGTAATCGATCGGGATACGGCTTCACGCCTGGGTATCTCGTCCCAGTTGATCGACGATACCCTCTATGATGCTTTCGGACAGCGGCAGGTGTCGATAATATACAGCATGCTGAACCAGTACCACGTGGTGATGGAGGTCGATCCAAAGTATTGGCAGAGTCCCGATACGCTGCGGACACTTTTCGTTCATTCCTCGACGGGTGCGGAGGTTCCTCTCAGCGCATTCGCACGGTTCGAACCGAGAGCCACGTCGCTTTCAGTCAACCACCTGGGGCAGTTTCCGTCGATCACCATCTCCTTCAATCTGGCGCCGGGCGTTGCGCTTGGCCAGGCGGTCGATGCCATTCAGCAGGCCACAAGAGAGATGGGAACGCCTTCCGGACTGAGGGGGACATTCCTCGGTACCGCCCAGGCATTTCAGGCCTCGCTCGCCAATGAGCATTTGCTCATCCTGGCTGCTCTCCTGACCGTCTACATCGTTCTCGGCGTCTTGTACGAGAGCTATATTCATCCGATTACCATTCTTTCCACGCTCCCTTCCGCGGGAGTGGGTGCGCTGGTTGCGCTTTTGATTTCCGGTACCGAACTGAGCCTGATCGCAGTCATAGGAATCATTCTGCTGATAGGGCTTGTCAAAAAGAACGGTATCATGATCGTAGACTTTGCGCTCGATGCTGAACGCAGAGAAGGCAAGGACCCCGTCGACGCGATTTACCAGGCATGCCTTCTGCGATTCAGGCCTATCATGATGACGACCATGGCCGCACTTCTTGGAGCACTTCCGCTGGCCCTCGGCACCGGAGTAGGATCCGAGCTTCGGCGCCCTCTTGGAATTTCCATCGTCGGAGGTCTCATTTTCAGCCAGGCACTGACCTTGTTTACGACACCCGTTATATACCTGTACCTCGACCGCTTCCGACTCCTGCTCCTCCGCGCGAGGGCGAACCGCAGGAGACGGAAAGGGCTTATGCCCGAAGGGTCTCGCTAGACGGAAAACTCGAAAGTTGCCTGCATACAGGATCGGAAATGCATATGGGAAACATCTGCGATCGAAGGGAATGTTCTCGGGGAAAAGGCGGGGAAAGCTCCTGCGGGGTCAGACTGGCCTTCAGCGCGGCACTCTGTTTTATCCTTCAGGCCTGCACGGTAGGTCCCGACTACGTCAAACCGAAAATTCAGGCGCCGTCGGAATTCAAGGAGGCAGGCGTCTGGAAAGTTTCAGAACCTCGGGATCACCTGACTCGCGGAGCATGGTGGGAGATCTTTAAAGATCCTGAACTGACTGCTCTCGAAGAGCAGGTGAACATTTCGAACCAGAACCTGGCAGTGGCTGAGGCGAATTTCAGGCGTGCCGTGGCCGTGGTTCAGGCAGCGCGGGCCGGGTATTTTCCGACCGTGACTGCAGGGACTTCCGCGACACGATCGCGCAGTTCCGGTAATGTCGGCAGGGGGCCCGGCGCAACGACCTCCGATTACCAGTTTGCGGGAGGAGCGTCGTGGGAACTGGATCTGTGGGGCAAGGTGCGTCGGTCCGTCGAGTCGGGAACGGCAAGCGCCCAATCCAGTGCTGCCGATATCGAATCCGTTCGCTTGAGTGCGCAGGCACAGCTGGCGCAGGACTATTTCCAGATGCGGACACTGGACGCGCAGAAGGCCATCTTCGACAGGACAATCGAGGTCTATCAAAAATTCCTGCAACTCACGAAAGATCGCTATTCGAGCGGCATCGCATCGAAGTCGGACATCCTCCAGGCCGAAACTCAACTGAAAAACGCCCAGGCCCAGTCTACCGATACAGGCGTGCAGAGGGCCGCCATGGAGCATGCGATCGCGCTTCTTGTTGGAAAAGCCCCTTCCGAACTTACAATCCCGGCAAAGCCTCTTACAGGAACTCCTCCCAATATGCCGGCCGGATTGCCTTCGGAACTCCTGGAGCGCAGGCCGGATATCGCTTCGGCAGAGAGACTCGTCGCCGCTGCAAATGCGCAGATAGGTGTGGCCGAAGCAGCCTATTATCCGACTCTTACCCTGAGTGCATCGGGGGGCTTCGAGGCCTCCAAGATTGCGCAATGGTTTGCATGGCCCAGCCGCATATGGTCGCTCGGCCCGGCAATGGTTCAGCAGACACTTTTCGATGGGGGCCTGAGGCGTGCACAGACCGAACAGGCTAAAGCCTCATATGATGCAACCGTGGCCTCATACCGCCAGACAGTGCTGACCGCCTTCCAGGAAGTTGAAGACAATCTCGCTGCGCTGAGGATTCTGGAGCAGGAAGCCGGGATCCAGGATGAAGCGGTAAATGCGGCGAAGGAATCTGTCGAGGTGACCAGGAATCGATACAAGGCCGGGACTGCCGGCTCTCTGGACGTGATTGTCACGCAGGCAATTGCGCTCAATGCCGAGATAACTGCAATTAATATTCAAGGCCGCCGCATGGCTTCCGGCGTGCTTCTGATTCAGGCGCTCGGAGGTGGGTGGAATGCTCAGGACCTTCCCGCAGGCGACAGGTACGGTCAGAAGTAGGCATTAGTCCCCCGCTCCGGCCACATCTTCGTGAGTCAGTTTGGCTTCGCCCCCGGACAGGAATCCCTTTGGCGTCAACTTAAAGTGCCGGGGGCGTTTTTCTTGCGCAAACAGTATCGGGAACTACCTGGCGCACAAACCGCGAAAAATTATCCTGAGATCCTGGTCGGTTATGTCCCGCAAGACCAACTCGTCATAATCCGGTTCATCAGAAGCGCATTGGGGTTCGCGAGCTTCGATTACGCCGGCTGGGGAAGAGCCGGGGACCTGTATGTCTTTCTTCTTCAAAAAGGGTTCGAGTCCGGAGTTGTTTCTTATCCAGAGATCGCACTCGTCATGGCTGCCGACGAAGGCAAACTTTATCCCGTCTTCGCGCATGATGCCAAGCAGGCGATACCCATATACCAGATCGAATTTGATGCATTTCTTTATTCTTGCTTCACCATTCCTGGTAAGCCTGCCGGGTGGCATTGTCCCGCTGTACCCATCTACTGCAAAATTCCGGGCTATCTGTTTAGCGTGATTTGCGGCCATGGCCGGAATGCCTCCTTCTTTAAGGAGGTTTTTCAGCTGCTTTGTCAATCTTGTGTCCTGATAAACGCAAAAAGCCATGGCGGAATTCCTGCAGAATAAGCAAGAGTAGTTGGAAACAGTCCGATCAAAAACACATACCTCGGCGTAGGAAGAGAGATAACAGCACCGGTTGGGGTCTGTCCAATCGATTTGTTGCGGTGGTCGGTTATGGACAAATAGGAAATACCGATATATAAAATAGGCCGCTGGGGTAGCATTGTCACAGGGTAAGTAGTTTATGAAGTTGCGTCCGTTCGATCAGGGGTTGATGTGAGCCGCAACCGGTTCGGACCGGAATCGAACCGGAATTAGTTCTTCTCCCGGCAAAGTTCGAGGGCCTGTGCATAGAAATGCATATTTTGCATACTTAGTGAGTTGTTAGCGAAAAGTTGTTCTCATTGAAGAGAAAACTGTTGTAGAATATAAGACCTATTCTCATTTTACTGCACTAAGTCGATATATAGATGTGATTCTAAAGCTCGGCAAGTTACATGATAAAAATCTGTGTCCGATGAAAAGATCGGCATCTACCTTGCATTAAGCAACTGTGTGATCCACGAGCCGGCATCTTCTCAACCGATCGGCTCGATAATCTCATCCTCTGGTACGCATTCGCTTTCTTTTCATCTCATCTGGGGGTTCTGAATGGGTAATCTCTATTGTCGCTCCTTCGTTCAACCCGCTCCAGTATATCCATTTGAGGCCTGTGAACTGGAAGATATCCTTGAGGCGTCCCATGACGGGCTGTTCATCACCGACGGGGAGGGAAAGGTCCTCATGGTGAACAGCGCATGGGAGCGGATTTGCGGTATTCAGCGGGATAACGTTGTGGGGAAGCATGCCCAGCACCTGGTGAAAAACGGCATGTATTCCGAATCCTGTGCGTACCGGGCTCTGATTGAGAGAAGGAAGACCACCATCATGCTCCAGATGACCGATGGGGACAAAGTCGGTCAAAAGATTATGGCAACCGGCATTCCCATCATGGGAGAAGATGGAGATGTCCGTCGGGTAGTGGTCAATGTACGTGATATAACGGAGATTATCTATCTCAAGGATCTACTGGAAAAGACCCGGCAGCTCAATGAGATCTACGCAGCCGAACTGGAGCAGATGCGCATCCAGCAGATGAGCAGCAATGGCGAAATCGTGGCAAGAAGCCCGAAAACTCGCCGCGTGCTCGAAATGGCTAATCAGGTTGCCAAGGTAGATTCCACCGTTTTGATCCGGGGCGAATCGGGGACGGGCAAGGAGGTTATAGCCAATACGATTCACCGTACGAGTCACCGCTCGACCGGTCCCCTTATCAAGGTGAACTGCGGTGCAATCCCTGAGAATCTTCTGGAATCCGAACTGTTTGGTTATGAATCCGGCGCTTTTACGGGTGCCAGGAAACAGGGCAAGCCCGGCATGTTCGAACTGGCGGAGAAAGGGACCCTCTTTCTGGATGAAGTGGGCGACATCTCGCTGAGTCTGCAGGTTAAATTGCTGCGTGTTCTGCAGGACCACGAGATCATGCGTGTAGGGGGTCTCAAGCCGCTTCCGATCGACGTGAGAATTGTCGCCGCAACCAATAGAAATCTCGAGGAAATGGTTGCGAACGGTTCTTTCAGGGATGACCTCTATTACAGGCTGAATGTGGTTTCAATCGAGATTCCGCCTCTTCGTGAACGCAGGGAGGATATCCCGCTGCTTGTGCTGTGGCTGCTGGAGAGAATCAATAAGAAGTACCAATTCAGCAAGCGCTTCTCTCCGATGGTCATCGATCATTTCATGCACTATTCGTGGCCCGGGAATATTCGCGAACTGGAAAATGTCATCGAGCGGATGCTTGTAATGACCGAGGAAGAAGAGATAAAGATAGGGCATCTTCCGGCGTATATGCTGAACTGCAGCCCGTCTGCCGACGGCGCGATCGTTGCGCCTCAAAACATGCCGCTGAACAAGGTCCTGGAAATGGTGGAAGTCCAGTTGCTGCAGCAGGCGTTAAAGACACACGGGAGCACGAGAAAAGCCGCTACGGCCTTGAAAATAAGTCAATCGGCCGTGATGCGAAAGCTCAGGAAACACAAACTCTGCCCGGCGGAAGAAGATTTCGATGGAGTAACGCCCTTTGGCGATGATCCCAGGATGAGGATTTGACCGACACCCGGAAACGAATCATCGGGCCCGAAACGATTCTGAGTTGGATTCGATTCGGTGATGCAATTTCGATTCGACTTGTCACTTTCGCCCTCCGGCATTGCCCTGCTTATGTCGGAGATTCCTGGACGACATTTCTCCGAGTCTGAAGCGACTCACCTGGTTTTCCCTTCCTTTTGAAAAGCCCAATTGTGCAATTGGAGCGGAGCCCTCCATGTCCGGTGGGCTCAGACTTGAGAATACTTCAGACTAATACCCGTAGGTTAACAGCAAGAAAAGCCTCACCCTATCGGGCGAGGTGCTCCCTGTTGCACTGCGGTTATTTGTGTCGGTTCGTCAATGATAATCTGAGGGACTCCCATGAAGCTGACGACCACGCCCTCGACGCAAACCTGCTTCCCGGAAAACATCTGCTCGGGTGAATTCTGAAATCTAGGCCGAGTATTTCCCCAGATCACGATTTCGAAAACCTGGTTCGGAAAAGGTTTATCCAGATAGATGAAGGTCGGCTGGTTTGCCAGTTCCGGCATGTAGATGATTTCTGCGACTGTGCCGCAGACGGTGACAAGTCGTTGGTTATTGCGTGATTCCAGCTCCGGTATGACGGAATCCTGTGCAAAAGACAGGTTGACCGCTGAGAGCGCAAATAGGAGTCCAAAAACAACCATCCCGATGGTCTTCATTATCTCCTCCCGAGGCATGATCAAACGGAATGCCTCTCCTGTCACATATGGTAATCATGCCGGCAGGGACGAAAAGTCGGTCGGAGCCGACCGTCTCTTATGAAACTTCAATAAAAGTTCACGGTGAGCCGCGCTGTCGACTGTCGTTGGTGTGGTGTTTTGCACAGATCTGAGAATCGTGGCGGAGCGTTGAAAAATCCTTGACAAAGGGTTGGGGATGTCTAAGATGAATCGCGTCGCACAAACGGCACAATTGGCACAGTCGCCATGTGCTTCCTTCCGGCAGACAGGCAGCACCGACAATCGATCGGTTGTCGAAAGAACCCGGGGTACCTGAAAGGAGGCCTCGTCCAGGCAAAGAGGTTATTGCCGACATGTAATAGAGCAGAATTGATGTTGATTATCCGGTTTCTCTCATCGCACTCTTAAGACCTTTCCATTCACATCTGAAACTCCGTTTCATTTCCTATCCTTTTCAAATCCTTATCACGCGGCATTTTGCGATTTCATTGCCGTTCCGAAGACTTGGCAGAATGTTCTCATTGCCTCCGTTCGGATCCCCGCGGATTCGCCGGGCGTGGCCTGTATAGCAGTGCGGTAGAGCGCCTGTGAAGGGTGCGTCGTCCTTATTCCTTTTGGAACGGAGTCGAGGATGATCGAATTTCACGTCGGGGATTTTGCCGAGAAATTTGGTGTTCACCGAAACACGGTGCGGAACTGGATAAAGAGCGGGGCACTCAGGCCTGCTGCCGTCGTCGCCAAAAGGTATCTCATTACGGAAGAGGAATTCCTGAGGTTCTGCAAACTGCTGGAAATTCCGGAAAGCATCATCTCACAGTTTCTGGCAAGGGAGTTGTACACAGCATTCAAGGAGGTAAGTATGAAACAGTCGGCAGCCGTTTCCGAACCGAGGACTCTCGGTTCGCGGGACAGCAGTTTGCGTGCGGACCCACAATGGGCTGACGTTTGCCTCACATGCGGCAGTTGCGCCAGTGCATGTCCCATATCCGGCGTAGACGGCATGGACCCGCGCAAGATCCTGCGGATGATCGTACTCGGGCGCACCTCGGAGGTCATCGATTCCCAGTGGCCGTGGAAGTGTACTTTGTGCGGCAAGTGTGAAGAAGCCTGCCCGATGAATGTCGAACTCGTTAAGCTGTTTCGGCGCATACGATCCATGCGCGAGCGTGACAAGGTACCGGGCCCTCTCCATAAAGGTGTCATGATGGCCCTGCGCAGGGGCAACAACCTCGGCATCCCGAAATCGGAATTCCTGGGACTGCTTGAAGAAGTCGGAGAGGAGTTTGCCGAAGAGGACTGTCCGGGCTTTTCCGTTCCGATCGATGTCGAAGGCGCCAACCTGATGGTAACCGTAAATTCGAAAGAACCCTTCGGCGAGCCCGACGACATGAAGTTCTGGTGGAAGATATTCTACGCTGCCGGGGAGTCCTGGACCGTCCCGTCGGATAACTGGGAGGGTGTGAACTGGGGGCTTTTCACCGGAGACGATGATTCGATGCGAATCATGGTGGGCCGGATCGTGGATAACATGCTCAGGCTCGACTGCAAGAAACTGGTGCTGCCCGAGTGAGGACACGCCTATTTCGCAACCCGGTTCGGGTTGGAAAAGTGGTATCCCCAGGAACTCAAAAAATTCGAAATAGTGACTATATTCGATGTCCTCATGGACTACCTCCGCACGGGACGGATCAAGGTCGACAAATCCATTCACAACGAACTCACAACCTATCACGACCCCTGCAACTACGGACGCAAATCCCTCAAAACCTTCGGCCGCGGGTACTTCGAGGAACCTCGCTGGATCCTGCAGCAATGCTGCGAAAATTTCACAGAGATGTATCCGAACCGCGAAGGCAACTACTGCTGCGGGGCCGGAGGCGGAGCCTGGGCAATGCCCTTCCAGGAGGAGCGCGTCTTCTACGGCCGCATCAAGCAGAGGCAGATCAGGAATACGGGTGCGAAACTCGTCGTCACGTCCTGTCACAACTGCCGCGACCAGATCCTGAAGAGTCTTCGCAAGGAATACAAGCTGGATATCGAAGTGAAATACATCTGGGAACTGGTTTCAGATTCACTGATTCTCGAACCCGGCCCTGAAGAGGCTGAGGACTAGCATATGTCGGCTATGGAGGTAAATATGAGCAGCCAGGTCAAAGGTTCCATCCTTGTTGCCGGGGGCGGCATTGCCGGTATGCAGGCGGCACTCGACGCGGCAAACTCCGGGTTTTACGTCTACCTTGTCGAGCGGCAGCCGGCAATCGGCGGAAAGATGGCGCAACTCGACAAGACCTTCCCCACAAACGATTGCGCGATGTGAATTATCTCCCCCAAGCTGGTCGAGGTCGGCCGGCATTTAAACATCGAACTGCTGACGCTTTCGGAGATAACCGATGTGCAGGGCGAGCCCGGTAACTTCCGCGTCTCGGTGACGAGGCATCCGCGGTATGTGGATCCGGGTAAGTGTATTGCCTGCGGCGCGTGTGCGGAGAAATGTCCCAAGAAAGTCGATGACGAATACAACGAAAAGATATCCAAACGAAAAGCGATCTATATTCCCTACGCGCAGGCTGTGCCGCAGAAGTATGCGATAGACAGGGCGAATTGCATATACTTCGAAAAGGGTAAATGCAGGGCCTGCGAAAAATTCTGTCCCGCAGGCGCAGTGAACTTCGATGACGCGCCCGAGTCGCTCACCCTGGAAGTTGGCGCGATTGTCCTCGGGCCGGGATTTTCCACTTTCGATCCCACCGGCATCCGGACATGGGGGTACGGCGTTTTCAAAAATGTCGTAACGTCGATGGAGCTTGAGAGGTTGCTTTCCGCATCGGGACCCACACAGGGACACATCGAGCGTCCCTCGGACAGGAAGGAAGTCGGCAGGATCGCTTTCATCCAGTGCGTCGGATCGCGCGACCTGAACAAGACTTCCAACGGTTATTGCTCCTCCGTGTGCTGCACCTATGCAATCAAGCAGGCAATGATTGCAAAAGACCACATAAAGGACCTGGATATATCTGTCTTTTTCATGGACATGCGAACGCATGGAAAGGAATTCGAACGGTACTACGAACGTGCGAAAGATCTCGGCATCAATTTCCGGCGATGCCGTGTCCATTCACTGGAGCCTGTGCCCGGAAGCGATAATGTCTACTTCCGATATATCAATGACCAGGGCAAGCAGATCGAAGACGAATACGACATGGTCGTGCTCTCGGTCGGCCTTTGTACGCCCAAATCCGCCGTCGATCTCGCCGAACGGAGCGGTATCGCCCTGAACGCGAACCGGTTTGCAGAGAACTCATCCTTCAACCCGATCGCGACAACGCGTCCGGGAATATTCTCCTGCGGAGCCTTCGCTGGTCCGAAAGATATTCCACAGACAGTGATGGAGGCCTCAGCGGCAGCGGCGGAAGCTACCCGCCTGATTGCCGGCGCACGGCACAGTCTCGCACGCAAAAAGGAATTCCCGGTCGAAAAATCGACTGCGGGAGAAGAGCCGCGGATCGGCGTCTTTATCTGCCATTGCGGGACAAACATCGCCGGGGTCGTAAACGTGGAAAAGGTCGCGGATTATGCTGCCGGCTTGCCGGGAGTTGCGCATGTCGAACGGAACCTCTTCAGTTGTTCTCAGGATACCCAGGCGATAATCAAAGATCGCATCAAGGAAAAGGGGCTCAATCGGGTCGTTGTTGCAGCCTGTACGCCGAGAACGCATGAACCTGTATTCAGAGAGACACTGAAATCGGCGGGGCTCAACGAGTACCTGTTCGAAATGGCAA
>JAEZHY010000109.1 GCA_023416335.1 Pseudomonadota bacterium
CCCGGCTCAAAAGCACTGCCGGGATGACGGGATTGGAGGTTCTGTCCCCCATCCGGCCATTGGCGAAAATGGGTTCAATTGACTTCAATTGCCTGCGGCGTATCGGAAAATTCGAAATTCACGAAAAAAATCTTAAAATGTGTTCCTAAAGTTTATACCCGATCATTCTAAGCAGGTCTTTGCGCCATTTTATTTCACCTTCATCTTCGACGCCTTTCGGGGAGAAACCGTCTATCACTCCAAGCACTCCCCTGCCCTGGTCCGCCTCGGCCAGGACAACCTCGGTCGGGTTCGCGGTGGCACAGAAGATTCGGCAGACCTCGGGCACCATTTTGAGCGTGTTCAGCACATTCACCGGATAGAAGCCCTCACCCAGGAAAAGGATAAAACTGTGACCGGCCGCTATGGCCTGAGCGTTTTTGCGCGCAAGTTCGATCATGGCGGGGTCGGTTCCCGACCAGCGAATCAGGCATTTCCCCGA
Organism: Pseudomonadota bacterium; assembly: GCA_023416335.1. Next base: position 482 of record JAEZHY010000109.1, read on the forward strand.
AGCCTCGCAGAACGCGAGCCCGAACTTGATTCCGGGCACGGTGGACACCAGCGCCTCGTGGATATCCTCAACCGACTTGATAAAATGCGTCTGACCGAAAATAAAATTGATCTCTTCCGGTTTGTCGATCTTGACGGTGATCAGGTTCATGCCTCAAGCTCCTTCTCCAGAATTATCGTTTCGAAGTTTCAGCCTAAATGCTGCGGCGGATGCCCTTTCCGTCTCCAGGGTGCCCCCTGGGGTATTTCCTTTATTCGTCTTTTTATCACATTTTTGTAGAATCCGGGGATTTCAAGAGATCCGGAATAGCATCCGATCACGAATGCAGAGCCGGGGAACCGCATTCCTGTGGACAATCGGCCTGAATTTGAATACAAATCCGGAACGGTCTGTCACCGGAATATTTCTCTCCCAAAGGAATCGAAGCAATGGACGATCGCCCGAAATGGACTGAGTCTCTCTCCTGCAAAATTGAGGACGGTTTGATGGTGGTAAACGGAGTCGGGGGATATCTTCTCCCTGGAGACGCCCAATTGCTGACCTTCTTTGCAACAAAGCTTCCCGGCAATGCCCGGATTGCGGAGATCGGCAGCTTCATGGGGCTGTCCGGCCTGCTCATGGCCAGGGCACTTTATTGCAAAGGGGAGTACAGTACAAAGATCTATTGCATCGACACCTGGGAAGGTTCTCCCGAACATCAATCCATGAAAGCGGTCCGGGAAGGCCAACTTTTTGAAATCTTCAAAACCAACATTGCCAGGTCCGGCCTTGCATCGTACTTCATCCCGATCAGGAAGGACAGCGCCGCCGCTTCCCTGGATTTTCAGGACCGGAGTCTGGATTTGATATTCATTGACGGTGACCATTCATTCAAAGGCTGTCTGGCCGATCTTGAAGCATGGTATCCAAAACTGAAGCCGGGCGGAATCCTTCTGGGACACGACGGGGAGAACGAAGTCAGACAGGCTGTCGAATTCTTCCTGCAGGGGAAAGACCTCTCCTGCATAACCTTCGGAGTACCGGGCTTCTCGAATTATTTCTACAGGATCGTGGAGAGGGGCTCGCTGCTCGTCTGAAACTGAATCGCCTCCGTCTTTCTTCCGGGGTGGCGAAAAGATTTCCTCGTTAGCGCTTGGCGAACGGCATGGCCAATTGTCCCTTTGCGGGCCAGGAAGCGCTGATTTTAGTACCCTCGCCCGGACGGGATTCAACCGCGAAGATACCTCCCATTATCTCGGTCCTCTCCTTCATGCCCGTAAGCCCCAGGCTTCTTCCGTAGGGCCTCGACAGGGCCGTTTCAGGGTCGAATCCCTGACCGTCATCCGTGATCGTCAGTTGAATCCGGTCTCCCGCTTTCCGGAGGACAACGTCCACCCATTCAGCCCCGCTGTGCTTGGCGACATTGCCCAGCGCCTCCTGGGTAACCCTGAATATTACAATCTTCAGGGCTTCGGGTATGTCCTTTTCCTGGATATCCACTTCAATTTCGACATGAAACCCGGGGTAGAGTTTGACGAAATCCCTGCGATACCATTGAATGGCGGCTATTAGTCCAAGTTCGTAAAGAATTGTCGGTTTCAGCCCCATGTAGATGTTTCTGGTCTCTGCTATCGAAAACTGCAGAGTCGTTACCAGTTCGTCAAACATCCGATGCGTTTCCGGGGAACTGTCCCTTGCGCACAACAACTGCATCGTCTCGATCCGATACTTCAGGGCGGCCAGTATCTGCCCGATGCTGTCGTGCAACTCCCCTCCGATTCTTTTGCGTTCCTCCTCCTGGGCGGCAATTAACCGGGACGGGAGCTTTTTCATTTCCCGGTACGCAGATTCCAGTTCGGCGCTGCGCTGCTGGACCCGCATCTCAAGTTCATCGAAGGCCGACCTCAGACTTCGTTCCTCCCTCTTCAGAGTTGTTATTTCACGCCCCACTGCAACGACCGTTTCGACTTTGCCCGAATCGGAATATTCGGGAAAAAACCGGAACTGATAATCAACTTCATCGCCCGCAGTTGAAAAGTGCTGCTCGACAGCCTCTTCCTTGCCGGCGGCAAATATACGGTTGAGAATGTCCCGGTGGCTTTCGAAAAGAGGCACACCTTTGCCTGTCTTTCCGTCCGTTTCCGTCGTGTCACCCAGTCGGGTAAACGCAGGATTGGCATAAAGCAGTCTGCAGTCGCTTCCGTAACGGACTATCGGATCGGAAATGTTTTCAACCAAAAACCTGAATAACTCTTCCCTGCGGCGGAATTCGCTCTCCCTCTCCTTTGTTTCCGCCAGTTTACGACGTAGCGCGATTACCTCAAGAATCAACTCTTCCCAGGTCTTTTCCTCAAGGTTCATATTTTCCATTTCCAGGTGGATGCTTCAAACACAGATTAGTGAACCGATTCCGGAGGCTAATTCCCTCCGGGAAAACTCGTTGCCGACAGTATCGTCCGCCGGCAAACAATGCTGCCCGCATAGAGGTGGGTTACTCTAATCGTATGTTCAACCTGATACAGCATTCCGTGTAGATAACAATAAGTGGAAGCAGGTATTTTGGGGGGGCTGAAGACCCTAGTTTTCGATTTACCGTAAGAAAAATAACAAATACCGTAATAGAGATAACAAGGAATTATTTTTCGGATGCGGAATACAAGGGGGCTGCAACGGAGGCGCCGGGAGTCGGCGGATGTGAAAATAGCCGTGGGGCTGTGGTCATCACTGGGTATCCTGAATCAAGCTTTCTCATTTTCCGGCGGCTGTGAATCGGGCATCCCGCCGCCGTTCGAATCGAGCACCTTCCTGACCAGTTCGCCCAACTGTTTCACATTCAACGGTTTGAGGGTAAATCCCGCTATGCCGGCTTCCCTTGCCGTTTCCTCGTTGGCCTGTGCACTGAACCCGGTGCAAAGGATTATCGGCATGCCCGGCCGAATCCGCAGGATTTCTTTGGCAAGGTCTATACCGGTCATATTGGGCATGGTGTAGTCGGTGATAATCAAATCGAAGCCGTTCGGCTCGGACCGAAAAGTGTTCAGGGCATCCAGGCAGTCCAGTTTCGGAACGACACTGTAGCCCAACCGCCCCAGCATCTTTGCCCCGATCTCGATCACGACGGTCTCATCGTCGATCAGCATGATACGTTCGGAACCGGTCGGGAGATCTTCGGAAATTGCATTTGGCTTGAGCGATTTCAAATCAAGTCTCGGCAGGAAGACGGTGAACGTAGTTCCTTCATTCGGCCTGCTTTTGACAGTGATCGCTCCCTCATGTCTCTTGACTATTCCATGTACGACGGAAAGGCCTAGTCCGCTGCCCTTACCCACGCCTTTGGTCGTAAAGTAAGGGTCAAAAATGCGCTCCAGCGTTGCGGCGTCGATACCGCAGCCGTTGTCCGAAACATTCAACCGCAGGAACGGGCCCGGTTTGAGATCGACGATATTCGAGGCGGCCAGGTCGTTTTCGGTCAGATCGACCGGGGACAGGTCGATCTCCAGGATGCCCCTGTCTTCCATCGCATGAGCCGCATTGGTGCACAGGTTTATGAGCACCTGGTGGATCTGGGTCGCATCCGCCATGGCGACGCCCTCATGGAGGTTTTGCCTGATCGCGATGGAAGCTGGCAGCGAAGCCCTCATGAGTTTCGCTGCCTCGGTGATGATCGAGCTTATCTCGACAGGTTTCCTCAGTTGTTCCTGACCGTACCGTCCGAAGGCCAGTATCTGTTTCACGAGGTCCCTGGCCCGGAGGGCGGCCGTGAGTATCTGCTCGAGGGAATGTCCGGCCGGATTACCCTGTTTGATGTTTCCGAGAGCCAGTTCTGCGTAACCGATTATGGGTGCAAGCAGGTTATTGAAATCATGAGCAATCCCACCCGCGAGAGTTCCTATCGCTTCGAGTTTTTGCGCCTGGTTGAGATG
>JAEZHY010000226.1 GCA_023416335.1 Pseudomonadota bacterium
CCGCTGCTAATTCCTCCGGGATCAATGACGGAGCTGCGATCATCGTCGTTATGTCCGAGAAGAAAGCGGCCGCACTGGGTTTGAAGCCAATGGCGCGCATTCGCGCGTACGCGTCGAGCGGCGTCGATCCCGCGATTATGGGCATCGGACCTGTACGGGCAAGCCGCAAGGCGCTCGACAAGGCTGGGTGGAGGGCTCAGGACCTTGACCTGATAGAGGCGAACGAGGCATTTGCGGCCCAGGCGGTGGCAGTCAATCGTGAGATGGGCTGGGACATTTCGAAGGTGAACGTAAACGGCGGCGCTGTGGCCCTCGGACATCCAATTGGGGCGTCCGGCGCGCGGATTCTGACAACATTGCTTTACGAGATGCAAAAGCGCGATGCAAAGAAAGGTATCGCAACTCTTTGCATCGGCGGAGGACAGGGGACGGCTGTTGCCGTTGAGCGGAGCTGAAGGTCAACACCCTGACAGGGAGAGCGCACATGAATTATGAGAACATTCTTTTCGAAGCTCAGGACGGAGTGGGGGTGCTGACGTTTAACAGGCCCAAGGCACTCAATGCGTTAAATCCCGGCACCCTGGACGAAGTTGAGGATGTAGTGGAACGTGTTGGTCATGACGAGGCAATCCGGGTTTTGATACTGACCGGCGCGGGGGACAGGGCCTTTGTGGCGGGCGCGGATATCACGGAGTTCAAAAAGATGAATCCGCTCCAGGCGCGATTATTTGCCGAAAAGGGACAGAACCTGTTCTTCGGGCTCGAAAGTCTTCCAAGACCGGTAATCGCCTGTGTGAACGGTTTCGCACTCGGCGGCGGATGCGAGATCGCGATGTCCTGTGATTTCATTTATGCTTCGGACAAAGCGAAATTCGGACAGCCTGAAATCAATCTTGGACTCATTCCAGGTTTCGGCGGCACGCAGAGGCTTTCGCGCCTGGTTGGCCGGGCGAAGGCCAAAGAACTTTGCATGACCGGTGAAATGATCGACGCGCAACAGGCAAAAGACCTGGGTCTTGTGGCCAAAGTCTTTCCTGGCGACCAGTTGATGGAAGAGACGATGAAAGTTGCGCACGCGCTTGCGCTCAAGTCCCCGGGAGTGCTTCGTTCCCTGAAGAAAGTGATCAACGGCGGCTGTGATATCGATCTCAGAAACGGATGCGCCCTGGAAGCCGAAGCGTTCGGGGTCTGCTTTGGCGGTGAGGATATGCAGGAAGGCGTCTCGGCATTCCTGGAGAAGCGTAAACCGGAGTTTAAAGGGAGCCTTGCCAAATAAACGCTTGTCGGACTCTTGAAAGCGAGGATTGATAATGAACTTTGAACTGACCGATGAACAAAAGATGATTCAGGAAATGGCCCGCAAGTTTGCCGAGCGGGAAATCAAGCCCGTTGCGGCCGAACTCGACCGGACACATAAGCACCCCGAAGAAATCTGCAGGAAAATGGGCGAACTGGGGCTTATGGGCGTGACTATTCCGGAAGAGTACGGCGGGGCCGGCATGGACTATGTTTCCTATGCTCTGGCGATTATCGAGATATCCAAGGCCTGTGGTTCGTGCGGCGTCATCATGAGCGTCTGCAACAGCCTCTATAATTTCCCCGTCTATAGATATGGGACCGAGGAGCAGAAAAAGAAATACCTCACTCCGGTGGCCAGCGGAGAGCACCTCGGCTGCTATGGGCTTACCGAACCCGGCGCCGGATCAGATCCGGCAAAAATGCTTACCAATGCCGTACCGAACGGGGACGAGTGGGTAATCAACGGCACGAAAAGATTCATCACGAACGGCAACGTTGCCAGATACTGCGTACTGGCGGCTGTTACCGACAAATCGGCAGGCTATAAGGGAATCAGTTCCTTTATCATAGACTTCGAAAACACCCCCGGATTTCGCGTGGGCAAAGTCGAGGAAAAACTCGGAATCAATGCGTCCGGGACGGCCGAACTGGTATTCGAAGATGCGCGCATTCCGAAAGAAAACCTGCTTGGCAAGCCGGGTGAGGGGTTCAGGCAGATGCTGACGACTCTCGACGGTGGGCGGATCGGAATCGCTTCCCAGGCCCTGGGAATCGGCAGGGCAGCCCTCGAGGGCGCTCTGGAGTACAGCAAGACACGCGAACAGTTCAACCAGCCGATTTCGAACTTCCAGGCAATCCAGTGGAAACTCGCCGATATGGCCACCCAACTCGATGCCTCGGAACTGCTCGTTCTCCGGGCTGCCTGGCTCGAGGATAACAAGAAACCATACGAAAAAGAGTCGGCCATGGCGAAGCTCTTAGCCTCCGACTCGGCTATGGCGGCCACAATCGAAGGCGTGCAGATTTTCGGGGGGTACGGCTACTGCAAGGAATACCCGATGGAACGATACATGCGGGACGCCAAAATAACCCAGATCTATGAAGGCACAAACGAGATCATGCGCCTGGTTATAGCACGGAACCTCCTTAAGAATAGATAGAATGCCCGGAACGAAGACGAAACCGGACCGAAAAAGTGAAGAGGCGCGGACGATAAGCCGCGCCTCTTTTTATGGATTCGCCGGAGTATTTTGCTCCATATACAGTAAGGAGGCGGTCTCGGAGACTAGGGTTCATTAACATGGCCGATGCGATCGGAGCAGCCTTTTTCGAGCCCGTTTACCTTGTACCCTTCCGAAATGGCCATGAATGCCGGGTTATTGGCGGAATGAAGAAATTCTTCGACTTTTTTCGCCAAATCCTCCTTCAGGTCCAGAAAGGCCTTCCTGAGATCCGGCGTTAGCGTTTGCCATTCGCAGAAGCGGCTCTCGTTCCCGTTTTCGATACAGACAAACAAATCTTCGCGAATCTCGACTTCGACTCCGTCTACATCAAGCAGCATATGACTCCCCTCGACAAGGATTAGGATTGTCTAGTCCTAACCATTGTCCCGGGGGTGGTCAATTCAATGTTCGGCGATTCACAACAGGGGTATCCTGTTGTGTGAGATATGCAAAGTATGCATATCACTCCTATCGACCCAGCTCCGCCCTTCCTGTCCTACGGCCGCAGGCAGTAAAATCACTGCCTGGGCCACCCTCCGCCGGTCCCCGGCCGGCACGCGGGAAACCGTGCCTCAACGGTAAAAGGAATGGAAGTCTCTCATTCCAGTCTGAACCGCGCCTGCAGCGTGGCGTTCCCGCTGGTTTGAGATATAATCGCAATGCTATGGGAACAGACTGTTTCGAGTGCACTTTATCCAATTACAGGCATTGAGAACTTCTTTATTTTTCTGATCGAACACTCCGTTTCACAGCGGATGCAATCCGTAATCAGTTCATGTGCCTCATCGTCTGCGGCTTCCCACATATCGAACCCTTCCTCGTCCTTGCCTTTGTATTCGAGCCACTCCATGTTCGGCATGTAATATTTCCCGTCGATGACGAGATGGTCCCCTTCGTTTTCGCATGGAGGTCGAATTTCCCACTCATCCGGGATTTCGAGTTCATAGCTGACAGTCACAATCACCTTCTTCATCGTTAAGCATCCTTAATCAAGCCGCACTTTAATGCCGGTTTTCAATTGGCTGCCGGCGACTCCTTGCAGGTAGTGGGATTGTTTTTCCGTGTTCCGCTTTTTTTAACAGCCAGGGCGGGTAAAAGACCGCCTTGGCGAGTTTCGACGATATACTCAAATAACCGTCATTGTATTTGATGTAAAGATTTTACGACAGCTCCTACCAATATCTCGGCCGCATTTTGTGAACTGTTCCCGGGGCTCGGAGGAATGAGCCACTCGGGTATTGAGTCCCGCTTTACCGTTAATACATGTGACAGTTCGCCATTTTCGTTCGCTGCTTTATTTCCCGTTCAAAGCCCTCAATCATTGAGATGCACAGTCGCACAAGTGCACAAGCGATGAATAGTATCATATCACAGCCGGGATAGTGTGGTTCAACGATGAATTGCATCATTCTTGGCGGCAGAATTCCCGATGTTCTGAATATTATTCAATCTTGTGAATAGAGGAGAACTCCCCGCCTTGACATAAGACCAAAAGGATGGCACTGTCTCATTGTTTAGACTAAGCAGATGCAAATGCAGCAGTGGGCAACTCTTAAGTAAATGTAAAGTTGCCCGGATGATCTACAATCTCAGGGAGGGGTAAGATGAAACTGGCACGTTTTCTTTGCATCACAGCTGTATTGCTCATGTCTTTATCGGTTGTTCCCAATGTCATGGCGGGATCCCCCATCACCTACCTCGGTAAGACCACCTGGACGGTTCATGTAGACCAGTCAACCGTCCCGCAGGCCGCGGGCCAATCCTTTACCATGACCGGGGCCGTCAGCAAGGTGGGGGACGAATTTTATCTGTTCCAGGGCTATGTCAATGACGCTGTGAGTGGTCCTTACGTCGTTTCAGGTTCGGGTTTTCTTAACGGCACAACCCTCGTTTTCACACTGAGTGAGTCGCAACGGCATTCCGGTGCATCACGCGATAGCGGGGTCTTGCATGTCGAACTGGACAAGACGACGCTGAACGGCACCATGTACGATATCGGCCATGATTATGATACCAGCCAGGGTACTTTTGCTGATAGGTATACAACCGGTACGGTCACCCTTTCGGGCGGGGTCATAACGCTCTCCAGCGCATCAAACGTGTCGACGAATTTGTTGCTCCTGGATGATTGATCCGCAAAAATCCTGGATCATTGCAGTGCTTCATTTTTGAACCGGGCATCAAGAGGCCACAAGAACGACAAACAGGCAAACGAGTCTTAAAAGGGCAGGGTCGACATTGACTCTGCCTTTTCAATTTTTGGGTTCCGACCCGCAAATGACCGCCCCGACCTTACCTGAGACTGGTTGTCTACCCCGGTTTCAGTTCAATATTTAGGCCTTCAAAGCACTCATACCTGATTGGCACCGTTGAGTGAACAAGAACTCGGGCAGGTTCATCCCATGGAATATAGGCCAATAATACACCCAAGTGTGAACAATAAAACGCTAACAATTGTGTATAAAATGTGTGTGGAAGATTTCTTCCGCTTTCGGAAAGCTGCAAATTCCTGGCAAATCATATCACGCTGCTGACGCATCCCATCTGCTATTAATTGAAACCTGCGAGCTGCACTAACAGCTGATCGAAATGGAATTAGGGTATCATCCTGAATATCAGAAGATCCTGGATCAAGAACATCCGAATCAAAAGATTCTTGCAGTAGATAAATAACTGGTTTAATCGATTTAACAAAAGAATCATCAACGACAAAGGATACTTTTTCGCTAGAATTATTATGATCTGAAATTGAGTGAGCTTGCCAAAACTGTTCACTTAGCCCGTTTTGTAAGAACCAGTAAACCAGATGACTCTGCCAACCATGCCCGGGTGGATAGCCATCCTTGATCTTCTGCTGCGCGCGGAGCCCTCTCTTTTGGAGCCGTTTCTTGCTCAGCAACGGGAAATGAGCGACTGTCAACAAATCTGATTCCAACTCAAGAGTCGGGACGTCGGCAGGATTTTTTAAAAAATGTGTACCGGCAGCCACCCAGCATTCGGGGTGATTTCTGAAAACCACTTTTGATTGGAACGGTACATCAAAGTAATTCAATTTACCATTCTTTATTTCATCTATGATGGTTTCCGGATCCGTGGTGATCGGCAGATTTGGAACCGACCTGTAGAGTAGACGTTTGTAATGATTTAGACGGATCTCTTGAAAATTATCGATGGACACCCAATTTTGGACATTATAAAGGACGGCGGCATATTCTTGATCCACACCCCCCAGTATTTCCTTTAGAGATTGTTGACTCTGGGTTAGCATGAACTCATCTGCATCAAAGATATAGATCCAATCAGGTCGAGCCGGTTGAACCATCTCCATAAATATACTCGTTGCAGCTTCTTGCCAATCATGGTCGTCGTAATAATTGAATAGATGAATCCTGCCCCTCCACAGGCCCTTGAGTTTTTCTATTCCGTCGATTGTCCCGTCGGTACTCATGTGATTTAAAACATAAACCTCATCGAGGTGGTACATCAAAGCATGTGAGATAGACAGTGAGAGCAAAGGCCATTCATTCCTCGCTTCCACTATGCCAACTACCTTGGGGAGAGATTTCATCTCAAGCTCCTGAAAGAAATCTACCGGTGTTGTATCTTGGCTCCCAGGGTAAAATGCCGATGCCTGGAATAAGGAGATCTACAAATAGGCAGAACAGATTGCACTGCAACTTCCCGCTTAGATGATGTGGAAGAAAATGAGTATGGGGTCCTGACAGTATTTTCCCTGAAGAAATCA
>JAEZHY010000083.1 GCA_023416335.1 Pseudomonadota bacterium
AGTGAGCAGTGAGCAGTGAGCAGTGAGCAGTGAGCAGATCCTGGACCCTCGGGAGAGATTGTCAACAACTTTTTTGCGTTTATTTCGAAGACATACATGGATGGGTGACAACCCATCATTCTGCAGGAGAGACTTCCGGGGGACAGATTTTCCGAACCGAAGCTCGGGGACCGGCGGAACTTTTTTCAGTTCACCGTTCACCGATCACTGTTCACTGAGTTCTCTCCAGTTAACTGCTCACTGTTCACCGTTCACTCTACTTAGGATGGGCTATGTCGGCTGACCTTCGGATCGAACAGGATTTTCTGGGCGAGATTGCGATACCGGAGGAAAAGCTGTTTGGATCCCACACTGCCCGTGCCCTCCGGAATTTTCCACTCTCGGGCCGCCCCGTTCATCCCGAACTTATCCGTGCGTTCGGCAGGGTCAAGCTTGCCTGCGCCCGGACCAACAGAAGCCTTGGCTGGTGGGAAGACGATCCCGCCAAAGCCGATGCAATCGAGCGCGCCTGCATCGAAATGGCCGAAGGACTCCTGACGGAACACGTTGTCGTAGACCTCCTGCAGGGCGGGGCCGGAACGAGCACGAACATGAACGTAAACGAGGTGCTCGCAAATCGAGCCCTGGAGATGCTCGGCGATAAACGCGGCAACTACGGCAGGGTATCTCCTCTCGACGACCTGAACCTTCATCAGTCCACGAACGACACCTACCCTACCGCACTCAAGCTTGCCGCGATACGCAGATTGAGAATCCTGGAATCGCAGGTCGTTTCGCTTCAGGAGGAGTTTCAGTCGCTCGAGAAGCGCTTTGCTCATGTGGTCAAGGTCGGCCGGACCCAGCTTCAGGATGCCGTGCTGACGACGCTCGGCCGGGAAATGGGCGCTTATGCCGAAGCATTCAACCGCGACCGGTGGCGCATTTATAAATGCGAGGAAAGGCTCCGCACCATTAATCTCGGCGGGACCGCCATCGGCACGGGCGTAACGGCGCCCCGCGACTTTATCTTTCGCGTATCCGAGGCGTTGCGGACCGACACCGGGATAGGTTTTGCCCGCGCTGAAAATCTGATCGAAAACACCCAGAACGCTGACGTTTTCGTCGAAGTCTCCGGAATATTGAAAGCGTGTGCCTCAACGATTCTGAAGGTCTGTGCGGACCTGCGCCTCATGTCGAGCGGCCCCGAAAGCGGACTTGCTGAAATCGCTCTGCCCCGCCGGCAGCCGGGATCTTCGATAATGCCGGGAAAAGTGAACCCGGTCATTCCCGAAGCCGCGAGTCAGGCCGCAATGCTCGTTTTTGGCTTGGACGCATCGCTTACATATGCCTGCAGTTCCGGGAACCTCGAATTGAACCCCTTCCTGCCGCTCGTGGCGGCGTGCCTGCTGGACGGCATCGACCTGCTCTCGAATGCGTGCGATATGCTGCGGCGCCTTTGCGTGGCCGGCATCGAAGCAAACGAAGAGAAATGTCGAAAACAGGTGTATAATTCCACTGCCGCGGCAACGGCGCTTTTGCCTGCGCTGGGCTATGAAGGGATGTGCCGGATACTGAAACGCTCCGGCGAAGAGAACAGGAGCGTCAGGGATATAGTTCTGGAGGAAGGTTTGCTGACTGCCGAACAATTCGATCGACTCATAAGCCCCGAAGCCGTCTGCAGGCTCGGCTCCGATTTCGGAAAGCCGGGAGGGTCGCGATGCTGAAAGCTCCGAAAAGCATGCGGATTCATATCGGGATCTTCGGCAGACGAAACGTCGGCAAATCCAGCCTGCTAAACGCGATCACCCGCCAGCAGGTTGCGATAGTATCCGAATTCGCCGGAACGACTACGGACCCGGTGGAAAAGCCGATGGAACTGCTTCCGCTCGGTCCGGTTCTCTTTATAGATACGGCCGGAATCGACGACGAAGGGGCGCTCGGAAAGCTTCGCGTGGAAAAAACGCGCCAGGTTTTCGACCGGACCGATATCGGCGTACTCGTGACGGAGACCTCGACGTGGACCGCTTTCGAAGAGCGGGTCCTCGATGAACTTCTTGAGCGTGATATCCCCGTCATCGCCGTTTTCAATAAAAGTGATATCGGCAGCGCCGAACCCGCTCTCCTCCAATCGCTTTCAGGCCGCAAAGTAAAGACCATCCAGGCGAGCGCCCTTTCGGGAGAAGGCATTCCGCTGCTGCGCCGCGCGCTTCTCGACAGCGCTCCGGCGGACTTCATAGATAATCCGAACATCGCCGGCGATCTCGTGGGCCCCGGGGAACTGGCGGTCCTGGTGGTCCCGATCGACAAGGAAGCGCCGAAGGGACGACTTATTTTACCGCAAGTCCAGACGATACGGGACCTTCTGGACAGCGATTCGATGTGCATGGTGGTCAAAGAGCGAGAACTCCGCCGGGCGCTCGACGGGCTGAAGAGCCCGCCCAGGCTGGTCATTACGGACTCGCAGGCCTTTTTGAAGGTAGCCGCGGATACGCCGCCCGGCATTCCCATGACCAGCTTCTCGATTCTTTTCTCGCGGTTCAAAGGGGATCTTTTGACCCAGGTCGAAGGTGCGCTTGCGGTCGAAAGCCTCGGGACCGACGACCGGGTGCTGATTGCAGAAGCATGCAGCCATCATCCGATTGCGGAAGACATAGGCCGTGTGAAAATCCCGCGCTGGCTGACCCAGTATACGGGAGGGAAACTCCAGATCGAGCACGTCCAGGGGCGCGATTTTCCGGCGGACGTTTCCCCGTATAAGCTCATTGTCCATTGCGGGGCCTGCATGTGGAACCGCAGGGAAATGCTGAGCCGGATTTTTCACTGCCGGCAGGCGGGGGTCCCTATCACCAACTATGGCCTTGTTATTGCTTACAGTCTTGGCATAATGGAAAGAGCGCTGGAACCTTTCCCTGCAGCACTTGAGCTGTTAAGAAGCAGAAAGCGAAAAGCCTGTTGATTCTTTCGATTCGGTTCTGATCTCGGGGTACTCGATGCTGTCCGATTACGGCTTCAATCACAAGACGGTTCTTGGCCTGCTGAAGGAGGAAGATTCAGCCCGGCTGGAGGAACTGTGGCAAGCCGCCGACGCGACCCGAAAGGAATTCGTCGGAGATGCGGTCCATTTCCGCGCGCTCATCGAGATCTCCAACATGTGCGTTCGTCAGTGCGCCTATTGCGGACTGCGCGCCGGGAATTCCCTCCTGGAACGATACCGCATGACGGTCGAGGAAATCATTCAGTGCGTGCGCGACGCCGACGGGCTCGGGATCGGGACAGTGGTGCTTCAGTCGGCCGAAGATTACGGGCTGTCGGCGGAATGGATTGCCTCGATTATCAGGCGCATCAAGAGCGAAACCCCGATGGCGGTGACACTCAGCCTGGGCGAACGTCCGGAGTCAGACCTCGAAATGTGGCGGGAAGCGGGAGCGAATCGTTATTTCCTGCGTTTCGAGACTTCCGATTCGGTACTCTACGGGAAGATTCATCCACTTCTGCCTTCGCGTCCGGTTAACCGGATCGAAATGCTGAAAGTGCTCAAATCGATGGGATATGAGGCCGGAAGCGGCGTAATGATCGGCATTCCCGGACAGAGCTACGAAAGCCTGGCCGATGATATTCTGCTTTTCCGCGAACTGGACCTGGACATGATCGGGGTCGGCCCCTGGCTGCCCCACCCGGCAACCCCTCTCGGCTCCGGCGGATTTATTCCGGCTTCGCCCGGCGTCCAGGTTCCGAACTCCGAACTCATGACTTACAAGACGGTTGCTCTGACGCGCCTTCTCTGCCCCGAATCCAACATCCCCGCGACTACCGCCCTGGCAACCGTGAACACCACGGGCGGCTACGAACTGGGACTTCGACGCGGAGCAAACGTCATAATGCCGAATTTCACGCCTTATGAGTACCGAAGGAAGTATGAGATTTATCCGAAAAAGGCACTCCTGTTCGATGCAAAATCGAACGTTGAAGCTGTCAAAGCGCGAGTTGAGGCAATCGGCCGCGTTGTTGGAAGCGGTCCGGGAACGCGTGTAAAACACCCGGATCTCCTGCCCGAGATGATGTTGATCACAGGGGGAGCACAGCATGAGCAATTCCAAAGAACCGACTGAGCTTGCAATCTGTATGGGAAGCTCCTGTTTTTCCAGGGGCAACAAACGCAACATCAGGCTGATCCGGGAATATATCGACGCTCACGGGCTCTGCGGCAAGGTTGTCATGAAGGGACACCTGTGCGAGGGGTTGTGCAAAGACGGCCCCAACATCACCGTAGACGGTCAGGTTTTCAACTCCATCGATTCGGAGTTCCTGGAATTTATGCTCGAGGAGCATCTCAAAGTGCAGGAATAAGGAAACGAGATGAACAATCGAACCCCGATTTTCACCGAAAGGACCGAATGCCAGGACTGCTTCAAGTGCATCCGGGAGTGTCCGGTAAAGGCTATTAAGGTTGAGAACGCCTGCGCGGCGGTCATTCCGGAATTTTGCATCATGTGCGGTCACTGTGTGGAGATTTGCCCGAACGGCGCAAAGCACGTCCGAGACGATCTCGATCGGGCACGCCGGCTGATTGCCGAAAAAAAGAAAGTCTTCGCATCCCTGGCCCCATCCTTCGTCAGTGAATTTCCGGAAATCCCGGCGGCACAGATCATCCGCGCGTTAAAAAACCTCGGGTTCCACGGTGTTTCCGAGACCGCGCTCGGAGCGGAACGGGTTTCCGGCAGCACGGCAAAACTTATGGAAGACAGGACCCCGCGGATCATTATCTCGACGGCCTGCCCGGTGGTGGTGAACTACATCCGGAAATACTATCCGCAGTACGCCAATTGCCTGATGCCGCACGTTTCTCCGATTCTCGCCCACTGTCAGCTCCTTCGGGAGACCTACGGGCCCGATATCGGGGTCGTATTTTTCAGCCCTTGCATCGGGAAAAAGGGAGAAGCAGACGCGAACCCCGACTTGCTGGACGTTGCCCTCACCTTCGAGGACATGCGGCGCTGGATCATAGACGACGGTTTTTCCTTCGAAGCGGGTACCCCCGAAACCGAGCGGTTCGTCCCCTACTCGGCCCAGGAAGGCGCGCTCTATCCAATAGACGGCGGCATGATGGCCGGCATCAAGGCAAGCTGCAGCATCATGGAAGCCGATTGCATGTCTTTTTCCGGCATTCGGAACATCAAACGGGCGATTTCGGGCCTCAACGAAATGCGCCTGGCCCAACCGATCTTTCTTGAACTGATGGCCTGCGAAGGCGGATGCGTAAACGGTCCCAAATCCAGCCAGCGCAGCGCGACCGCCTGGAAGCGGTGCCAGATCATCCAGTATTCAAAATATCCCAAGACCGAAATCCCACGTCCACTGCATGCGCCGGTCATGACCGACATCACCCCGGATCCCGTGCCGGTGAAGGAGTACAGCGACAAGATCATCCAGCAGGTGCTCCAGACCGTGGGCAAGTACGGCCCGGAGGACGAACTCAACTGCGGCGGCTGCGGGTACGACAACTGCCGCGAATTCGCCAAAGCCCTGATCGACGGCAAGGCGGAAAAGGTGATGTGCGTCACCTACATGCGCAAGCTCGCCCAGAAGAAGACAAACGCTCTGATGGAAAAGGTCCCGAGCGCGATTGTGCTGGTCGATGAGGACATTCGGATCATCGAATGCAATCTCAACTTCGCGAAGATTCTGGGCCCCGACGTGGAAAAGGCCTTCCGGAGCAAGCCGGGCCTCGAAGGCGTTTTCCTGCGTGAAATCGCCCCCTTCTATTCGCTCTTCAAGACAGTGCTCGAAAAAGAGGAGGACATACTCAACCGGGACCTCCGTTACAAAAAATCAGTGCTGCACGTGGACATTTTCTCCATTGAGAAGCGCCGGGTCGTCGGCGGCATTTTCCAGGACATCACGAAGCCCACGATCCACAAAGAAGCCATGATCCAGAAAGCCCAGGACGTCATCAAAAAGAACCTTTCGACAGTGCAGCAAATCGCCTACCTGCTCGGTGAAAATGCGGCGGAATCCGAAGTGATTCTGAATTCCATCATCCAGTCCATAACAACGCCGGAGTTGGAATGATCAAGACAACCAGGGACTTCTTTCTCGACATCGACTATTACCAGTTCTGCAAACAGGGCCAGTACGTAGCGGGAGATGTGGTTCACACACATAAGATCAGGGAAGAAAACCGCGTAATCACCTGCCTTTCGGACGGCCTTGGCAGCGGGATAAAGGCCAGCGTCCTCGCGACGCTCACGGCCACAATGGCGCTCAAATATACCTCCAACTACGCCGACGTGACCGAGACCGCGGAAGTCATCATGGACACCCTGCCGGTCTGCAAGGTCCGCAAGATCAGCTACTCCACTTTCACCATCGTAGATATCAACAGCTCCGGCCATGCACGGATCATCGAACACGGCAATCCCAATTTCGTGCTCCTTCGGGGAACGGAAGTCATCCAGATCCCGCACATCCCGATCCAGCTCAAGAAGTGGCATGACCGGGAAGTGAACATCTCCGAATTCGATTTCCACATCGGGGACAGGATTCTCTATTTCTCGGACGGAGTCAGCCAGGCAGGAATGGGACTGCGGGACTACCCTCTCGGCTGGGGCCGCAGGAACGTGATCAAACAGATCCAGCAGTGGATAAACTGGGACAAGGGCATCTCATCTCGGCAGCTCGCCAGGAAGGTCGCCATTCACGCCCGGCAGATCGACTCTTATGAGCCAAAAGACGATATAACCTGCGGCGCCATGTACTTACGCCATCCGCGCATGCTCCTGGTCGTG
Source organism: Pseudomonadota bacterium (assembly GCA_023416335.1). The sequence continues at coordinate 6,765 of JAEZHY010000083.1, forward strand.
ACCGGCCCTCCGTTCGCACCTACGAAAGACGAGGAAATGGCGGCCCTGGTCAAGGCGTTCACCGGGCGCAAAGTAATATGCGGAGGCACCACAGCCCAAATCCTCGCCCGGGAACTCGACGAAGAGATCGAAATGGACCTCGATAACCTGGACCCGGAAATTCCACCGCCGTCCAGAATGGCCGGGATCGAACTCATCACCGAGGGGACCCTGACGCTCAGCAAAGTCGCGGAACTGCTCGAACGCGGGAAGCCCGAAATGGTCCGGACCAATGCGGCGACGTCCCTCACCACCATTCTGCTAGAAAGCGATGTGATCTATTTCCTCGTGGGAACGCGCGTAAACGAAGCGCACCAGGACCCGAACCTCCCGGTGGACCTGGATATTCGGCGCAACATCATCAAGAAGATCGCCACACTGCTGGAAGAGAAGTACCTGAAAGAGACGCACAAGCGGTTTATGTGAAGCCCCAAACCACGAAGATGTATGGGCGGGAAAGCAAAAGACAAGCTTACAACCACGAAAGGCCTGGAGCAGCACGGCCGCAACCAAAATACAAAAACAAAACCCTTAACCACGAAATTCTTGGGGCAGCACAGCCGCAACCAAAATTCAAAAACAAAACCCTCAACCACGAAAGGCACGAAAGGCACGAAAGGCACGAAAGAAAACAATAGGATAAGGTTGCAGGATGGGCACAGCGCTTCATCGTGCCCACCGTCTCGCGCTAGGAACCAAACCGTGGGTGACACGGGCAACGTGGTTTTGGTTGCCCGTGCCGCAGGCAAGAGGGACTGGTAATTCTACGCGAAGC
>JAEZHY010000057.1 GCA_023416335.1 Pseudomonadota bacterium
CCCTGCAAACAACCACTCCCACAAACTGAAAGAGGAATAAATCTTAGGAAATCATCTCTCAGCATCTGAATCACCCAATGAGAGGGGAAACTCCAGCCCTCCAAAGGAGTACACATGAACAGGTACGGAATTATGACTTCTCTTTTCGCCATTGCCGTTTCCGTTGCGTTATCCGTTTCCGCTCATGCAGCCAATCTGTACGTCGGCCCCAGCGATCCCTACAAGACCATTCAGGCAGGGATCGATGCGGCCTTGAAGGGCGACACGGTCTGGGTAAGGCCCGGAACCTACACCGGTGCAGGAAACTTCGATATCGACTTCAAAGGCAAAGCTGTCCTTCTCAGGTCGGTCGGCGGACCGACGAAATGCATCATCGATGTGCAGAACAGGGGACGTGCTTTCTATTTTCATTCCGGAGAGACAACCGCCACCGCGGTGGTCGGATTCACTATTAAAAACGGCCTGGCGGCAGCGGACGGCGGCAGCGGCATACTCTGCTCTTCATCCCCTACTATCCAGAATTGTGTCATTACCAATTGCACGACCGCGGCCGCATCCCTCCAGCACTACCTCCCCGGGGCCGGTATCGCATGCATCGGCGGGAAGCCGCGCATAACCGGGTGCACCATATCCGGAAACACAACCGGCGGACCGGGTGGCGGCATCTACATTTACAATTCGTCCCCGACCATAACCTCCTGTACGATCACCAACAATACAGCATCGAGCGGGGGAGGGATTTTTTGTGAAAAATCCATAGCCAACATTACCAGTTCCACGATTTCGGGAAATGGAACCGGCTCATATTATGGTGGAGGGGCCTACATAGGTTTTTCCACCGCAGGCCTGAAGATGACGAGTTGCACCATCTCGGGCAACAAGTCTCAGTTTGGGGCAGGATTGATGATTATGTCGGGAAAACCAAACGGCTGCACGCTGACCAGTTGCATCGTCAAAGGCAACACAGCCGACTATGAAGGCGGGGGAGTAGCGTTCGCGCCATTTTATGATGACGTCGCATACAGTGTTGCCTCCACCGTATCCAGCTGTACGATCAGTGAAAACAACTCGCTCGACGGAGAAGGCGGCGGAGGTATCTACATCACAAACAACGTCAATGTGAATATAAGGAACTGCGCTATCGACAAAAACACATCCAAGACAAACGGTTCTGCAATAGCCATAATGGGAGGTGCTCCCAATGTTGTCAACTGCACGTTTCTCCAAAACAAGGCGACAGCCGCGAGCGGCGGCACCATCTACAATCAGAGCAAATCGCCCTTTCTCAACATAGTAAATTCCACCTTCGCCGACACTGCGGACCACTGGATTTCCGGCAACGCATCCTCCTACGCCAAGAATTGTATCTTCTGGGGCACTTCTAAAGGATTCAGTGTGGTTCGCCCATATACCCATATCAGCTACTCCGACATCTTCGGAGGATTCCCGGGAACCGCAAACATCAACGCCGATCCGCTCTTCGTGGACCCCGTCAACGGAGACTTTCGGCTGAGCGCCGGTTCCCCCTGTATCGATACAGGGTCAAACACCGGTCTTCGCCTGGTGCTCACCAATGACAAGAATCTCAAGCCCAGGGCTGCCAACAACCCTTTTGACATGGGGGCCTTCGAATACCAGGGTAATTAGCACTGCCGTCGAGAGAGGCAGCTGCCGATAGTGTGGGGCGACGTGTTCAACAGGTTTGGTCCTCGTGGGCAGGGGTTCGGATCAAACCTTGTTGACACGCGAATAAAGAAAGCCGCCCCAACGGATTTCCTGGTCGGCTGTTTCGCTGGTTCGCTATTCACAAAAGCGGAATGAGCATGTGGTTGCAGCAGAGATTACCCATATCATACTCCTGGTATTCGCAATCTACCCATTACCCCCTTCGCATTTTCACCGCTATCCCCAATTTGTCGCTAAATCCGATTTCTTTTATCTTGACTTACTCGGATCTTTGCCTAGAATCCTCAAGAACAGATTTATTGAAAACAAAAACAGCGATCAGTTCGTGAGGCGGCGCTTATGAAATTTTGGCGGGTTCCGTTGGATACCGCGGAGATTCTCGTCTCCAAAGGTATCGTCCATATTATAGAAGACCGGTGCAAAGGGTGCGGATATTGTATCGAGTTCTGCCCCAGGGACGTTCTGGAAGTCTCACCGAAATTCAATGCCAAGGGTTACCATCCGCCGGCGGTGAAGCAGCCCGACCTTTGCGTCAACTGCCATTATTGCGAAACCATCTGTCCAGACTTTGCAATCTACTCGCTCGAAGTTTCCCGGAACGAAGTCAAAGACACACCCGAAAACGATCGATTAAGCCCATTATGAAACCTGCCGTTCTCACCGGAGATCATTTTATAACCGGCGACATTGCGTGCGCCGAAGGGGCCCTGGCCGCGGGATGCCGTTTTTTCGCAGGCTATCCGATCACCCCTGCAACGGAAATCGCCGAGCATATGGCGCGGCGGCTGCCCGACGTCGGCGGCCTTTATATTCAGATGGAAGACGAAATTGCCGCAATGGCTGCTGTGCTCGGAGCTTCCTGCGCGGGCGCGAAAGCCATGACGGCAACCTCCGGCCCCGGGTTCAGCCTCATGATGGAAAACCTCGGGCTTGGGATCTGCACCGAAACCCCCTGCGTGGTGGTAAACGTTCAGCGTGCCGGTCCGTCAACCGGTCTCCCTACACTCGGCGCCCAGGGAGACATGATGCAGGCCCGCTGGGGATCGCACGGCCATTACGAAATCATCGCACTGGCCCCCTCGTCGCCACAGGAGCTTTTTTTCCAGACAATTACCGCCTTCAACCTGAGCGAAACCTATCGCCTGCCTGTTTTGATCATGGCGGACGAAGTAACGGGGCACCTGAGTGAACGGGTGGTCATCCCCGAAGCCTCCAGGATAAAGCTTCAGTCCCGGCCGCGCCCGAAAGGACGTAAAGACCGCTTCAGGCCTTTTCAGCCAGGTCCGGATGGGGTAGCTCCAATGGCTCATGCCGGCGACGGCTACATGGTGCACGTGACCGGCCTGACCCATGACGAAAAAGGCTACCCGGCAATGACGGCGGAAGCCCATGCCGAAATGATCGGCCGCATTACAGGCAAGATCCGCTCCAATCTGGACAAAATCATCCAGGTCGAAGAGTACCGCCTCGAAGACGCCGAAATCGCCCTGATATCCTACGGGATTTCCTCACGGAGCAGCCTCGCCGCCGTCGATGAGGCGCGTGATATGGGGATAAAAGCCGGTCTCCTGCGCCTTGTTACCGTGTGGCCTTTTCCGGAGGAAATCATCCGCCGTCTGGCTGCAAGGATGAAGTGCCTCATCACCGTCGAACTCAATTTGGGCCAGATACACCTGGAGGTGCAAAGATCCGCGGCAGGTCTTGCTCCGGCCCTGCTCGTCGGACACGCGGGCGGCTCTGTAATTACTCCGACCGACATTCTGAAAAAAATGAAAGAGGCTTGAGCCTCTCCCAATTCAGGTAAAGCATGAACAAGACAGGCTCTTCAAAACATCCCCTGGATTCCGTCCTGCGCACAGAGCGCATTCCGCACATCTGGTGCTCCGGCTGCGGCATAGGCACGGCTTTTTCGGCCTCCCTCATCGCAATGCAGACGAGCGGCCTCGACCTGACCAAGACGGCCGTGGTATCCGGGATCGGTTGCTCGGGCAGAGGCGCGGGATACGTCAAGCTCGATTCCTATCACACGACCCACGGACGAGCCATTCCGTTTGCCACCGGAATGAAACTCGCCAACCCGGAACTGACAGTGGTCGTTTTCAGCGGCGACGGAGACCTGTTTGCAATCGGCGGGAATCACTTCATGCATGCCGCCAGGCGGAATGTCGATCTCACCGTAATTTGCGTCAACAACTTCAATTACGGAATGACCGGCGGGCAGGCGGCCGCAACGACACCGAGCATGGCAAAGACAACGACCACTCCTCTCGGCAACCCGGAGCCCCCTTTCAATCTGCCTCTTCTGGCCTATGCATCGGGAGCCACATACGTTGCCCGCTGGACCATGATCCACACCAGGGACCTCACGAAATCAATCGAAGAGGCCCTTCAGCGGCGCGGTTTTTCCTTCATCGAAGTACTTGCCCCGTGCCCTACCGGCTACGGCCGCCGCAACAGACAAAAGCCCATCGATTCTCTGCGGATCTTCCAGGAGAAATCGATTGTGAAGAACGGGGCTCATCCGGCCGACGTCATCCTGGATTTCGACCGCGGAATCACCCTGGGCAAGTTCGTGGAATACGATCGGCCCACTTTCAGCGAATCTTACGACCGAATTTGCCGCCCGGCCCCATCGGCAGATTAGCCTTTTAGGCACGGCATTGAGATATTTCAGATGCGGCAAGACTGCGACACCGAACTTGATGAATGAAAAGCAGCATGGATAAAAAGTCGTCCTCGAAAATCAAAAAGGAGATCCTCCTGACCGGCTTCGGCGGACAGGGGATCGTTATGGCCGGCCAGGTCCTCGGGACCGCCGCAAGTCTCATCGATCGGCTCGAAAGCACGCTAACGCAGTCCTACGGGCCGGAGGCACGCGGCGGCGCCTGCAGTGCGCAGGTGATCATCTCGGATGCGCCAATCCATTATCCGTACGTGCACAACCCCGACATTCTCATATGTCTGTCCCAATCGGGATATGAGAAGTACGGGCAGTATCTGAAAGACGGCGGAGTCCTCATAATCGACCATGACATGGTCCGCTCCCCGGAGAATGCCAAAGGCGATCTGTTTCCCATTCCGGCGACCCGCATTGCCGAGGAACTCGGCAGGAAAATGATGGCCAACATTGTCATGCTCGGCTTCTTTACGGCAGTTACCGGTGCCGTTTCCCTCAAGGCGATGCGTTCCTCCGTGTCCGATTCCGTTCCCAAAGGAACCGAGGAGGCAAATATTGCCGCATTCAATAAAGGCTACGATTTCGGACAGGCCGTGTTGAAAAGCAGGCAGAAGAAGGCCGCCGGGAAGAAGGGGGCCAACTCGTGAAAGATATCAAGGAACGGCTTCAAAGAGTCTGCGTAATAGGAGCAACTCCCGCGGGAATTGCTGCGGTCAATAAACTCGGAGAAATGGGCATTCCGGTTACGCTCATCGATTCCGACCCGGACCTGAATCAAAAGCTCGCGTCCGATCAGTGGCGAACGCCTTCCGGGGTGTCTCTCAATTACGCTCTGCGTCCCGGTCTGCTTCGAATTTTGAGAAATCCCAGGATCCGTTGCGTTCTTCCCGCAAGCGTGGACTCCATCAAACATACTCCCCAGGGGTTCTCCGTTAGGTATAGGAAACTCGCCTCCTACATCGACCCTGAGAAATGCACCCTCTGCGGCCGCTGTTCTGATATCTGCCCGGCAATCGGTCCCGACGGAACCAAGGCTGTAAAGTATGGCGGAAGACATGCACTCCCAGGGCGTACGGTTATCGACAAGCGCAAAACACCGCTCTGCCAGACAAACTGCCCCCTCGGTGTGAACGTCCAGGCCTATATGGCGCTCGCACGTGCCGGCAAGTACGCGGAAGCGCTCGAAGTCATACGCAGGGACAACGTTCTGCCCGGAATCTGCGGCAGAATCTGTACCCACCCCTGCGAAGCCGCATGCCGCAGAAATGATCTCGACCAACCCGTTGCGATCAGGGACATCAAGCGTTTCATCGCAGACAATGCCGCGCCGGCAAGTGGAAGCCTCAAGCCCGAACGGAAAAGGTCCGAGAAAATTGCCGTAGTCGGATCAGGTCCGGCCGGACTTGCCGCCGCATCCGATCTTGCCCGCCTTGGATACAAGGTCACGGTTTTCGACAAGGAAAAACAGCCTGGAGGCTTACTGCGCTATGGTATCGGCCCGTACCGGCTCCCCCGCGCAGTTCTCGACCGTGAAATAGAATATCTTCGCATGCTCGGGGTCGAATTCCGGCTCGGCTCCGAATTCCAAACGCTACGAAAAGGTTCTCTCAAATCCGACTTTTCCGCCGTCCTCCTTGCAACCGGTCTGTGGGCTGACCGCAGGTTGAACGCTCCCGGAGAAGATTTGAAGGGTGTGGGAGGCTGCATTGCTTTTCTCAGCGAAGTGAATCGGAGCACCCTCACCACTTCTTCGGGGAAAGTCGCCGTGATCGGGGACGGCAATTCCGCATTCGAAGCCGCACGCACGCTCATTCGGATGGGTGCGAAAGTGACACTGTTCTCGTGGTTCCCGGAAGAACTCATTCCGGCCGATCCTTCCGAAGTACGGGAAGCCGTCCGGGAAGGCGTTTCCATACGAACAAGTCTGAAGGTCGCCGAATTCATGGGCAGCCGCGGCAAGCTCAAGTCCATCAGATTTATCCCCACGGTGCCCGGTCCCCCCGACTCGAACGGAATTCCCTGGCCGGTACCTCTCCAGGGCGGTGAGTCCGTAGAAATCGAATTTGACAGGGCGGTTGTGGCCGTCGGCCAGACTGGAACTCCCACGGCGTTTGGCGATTCGGTACCAAAAGGATTCGCTGCTCAGAACGGCCTGCTGCGGATCGATGATTCCTGCCGCACTTCTCTTCCCAAAGTATTCGCGGCCGGCGACGCAGTCAGCGGGCCTTCAACCGTCGTTGCAGCAATGGCATCCGGACGCAGGGCCGCATTCGCTCTCCACAAAGCTCTAACGGGAGAAACAGTCGAGCACAATCCGGTCACAAGACCGACCGACCGCGATTTTCAGCCGATACCACCGGAGATTTCCTCCGCCTCTCGCGTAGCTATGCCCGAAAGGAGCCCGGAAGCGCGAACGGGCCTCGGCATTGAGGTTGCCTTGGGGCTAACGCCAGACCAGGTACATTCCGAGGCTTCCAGGTGCCTCCAGTGTGGCGCCTGCTCTGAATGCCTGCAGTGCGTCGAGGTCTGTTCCGCATCGTCGGCAATAATGCACGACGACACCGCCTCCGATCACATTGAGCACTCCGGTGTTGTAATCATCGCCGATCCGGCAGTTGCGCCGGCCGTTAAAGGTGAGGACGTCATCCGGGCCTACAGCACCAAGGCAATAAATCCCGATGTATTTGCGATGACGATGCGCGGTTTCGCCGCTGCGGCGGAGGCCATACTTCTCCTGGGCGAGAGTACTCCACGCATGAAAGGACACGGCATTTCCTTCGTGCCGCCCGGTCCTCAGCTGGCCTCGGAATCACGCATAGGCGTCTTTGTTTGCCGCTGCAATGATTCCCTGGGGTGGCATCCGGAGCTTGACCGGCACGTGCAGAATCTTCCCGCGAACCTGCAGGTCGAATATGCCGAAACGATCGCTTCGGCATGCACGCCCGAAGGATCGGCTTCGATTCTCAGGACCATCCGCGAAAAAGGGCTCACGCGTTTTGTTCTCGCTTCCTGCGTCTGCTGTCCTCTCGACCTCATATGCAGTGCATGTACCGACCAGCGCACCCGGCTGAAGGATTCCATCTTCCACGGGACCGGAGTCACACGGGCGATGGCCGAGACCTGCAACTTGCGCGGCGAGGTCCTCACACTCCTTCACAAAGATCAGGACTTGGCTGTCGACCGCTTCAAGGGCCTGATCGACAGGTCGGTGCGGCGAGCCGCCCTGCTCAAGTCGCTTCCGGCTCCTGCCCGCCAGTACAACTTCACTACGGCGATAATCGGAGAGTCCGAAGCAGTATTAAGAAGCGCCCAAGCTCTTGGAGAAATGGGAATGGAGGTGTTTCTTTTCGGCAGCCCGGGCAAGAGCCTGAGTTCCATCCCCGATTTCCCGAATGTGCATGGCTTCATGGGATCGAGCGCAAAATCGCTCAAAGGGACGGTCGGTAATTTCAGCGTCGTTGTGACGATGGAAGACGGCGCGGACCAGGTCTTCCGGGCAGGAGCGGTCATCCTCGGCGAACGGGCATGCAGGGCTATCGCCTACACGCCACATCCGGATATGCCGCCGCACGAATTTCTCCATTCGATGCAGTCCAGGGGTACTCGCGGGATTCCTTTTTTCGTTCCCGGCGCCACGTCCATCCCCGGGCTCATCCTCGCAAGCTCGCCGGGAATTAATCTTTCGGAACGCATCAAGGGCACCGCGGCCGCCATCCTCGCTGCATCCGTCATGCCCAGGGGGCCAAGGCAGAACAAGGGATACACGGTATCCATCGATGAGAAGCTCTGCCGCGGATGCGGCAGGTGCGTGAATTCCTGTCCCTATCGGGCGGTGAGCTTTCAGGAAGGGCCTCCCGGATCGTGGCATGCAGTGGTCGATGAAGCGCTCTGCAAGGGATGTGGCAACTGCATTTCGATCTGTCCGTCCAATGCGGCCGACAGCCCGTATCGCGACAGAGTCTTTCTGGAGAGAATCATCGCGGAGGTACTCGCGTAATAGCGGCCTTTGGAGAGACGATCAAATTTCTCTTTTCGATAGATAAGAAACCATGACCGACGAACTCAAGATAATATTATTCCTATGCAACTGGAGCCCGCATGCAGCATTTCAGACGCTGCAGGACACCTGCGCTCCGCTGCCCCGCGAGATCCATATGGTTCGGATCCCGTGCAGCGGGCGGATAACCAAGTCGCTTTTATTCAAAGCATTCGAAACCGGCGCCGATGGAGTGGCCCTTGTGGGCTGCGAACCCGGAACGTGCCGCTACGGGACCGGAACAGGTGTCGCAGAAAGAAACGTTGCAGATACACGGGGTATTCTCAAGCTCCTTGGAATCGGCGAAGAGCGGTTGAGTTTTGCGGCCTTCTATCCAGATCAATCCGGTCCGCTGCTGGATTTCCTGACAGAGTTTCGCAACAGGATCGCAGCCTTCGGCAAAACACCGGTTCAGCAGGCCTCCCGGAAGAAAAGCGTCCCTCTCTCAAAGGAATTGGCCGCTTCCATCATGTCGGCCCACAATATCTATGCGTGCCAGGACTGCGGAAAATGCTCGTCGGCATGCCCCGTCGCTCTGGCTGGGAAGTCGTTCTCCCCGAGGGCAATCGCAAACGCCATTGTCGCTGGCGAACTCGAATCCCAGCCGATCCGCGAAGGCGTATGGTCCTGTCTCACCTGCGGCCTCTGCTACGATCGCTGTCCTTCCGCGGTCAGCTTCCCCGATTTCATCAAAGAAATGCGCAACGCGCAGATTAGTTCAGGGAATTCCCGCTTCGAAGCACACGAAGGTTTTTTCCATGCCCTGATGCGCACCATGACTTCTCCAGACCTGCCGGTCAGGCACTGGGGCTGGCTCCCTTCCGGCATCAAGACCGACCGGGATAGCAAGATGCTCTTCTTTGGCGGTTGCGCGCCCTACTTCGACACCTTCTTTAAGAACCACCTGGGGATCCATACTTCCGACATCCTCACCGATGCACTCAGACTCTTGAACTTTTTCGATATTTACCCGGCCCTTCTCGAAAACGAGCGCTGCTGCGGCCATGACCTTCTCTGGTCCGGCGATCGTGACAATTTCGTAAAACTTGCCCGCCTCAATGTCGAACTCATATCCGACATGGGAATCGAGGAAGTCGTTACCGCATGCCCCGAATGCTACAGGGCGCTGTCCCGCGACTACCCCGCCAACGGCATTGAGACCGGGTTCAAGGTTACCCACCTCTTCGAACTGGCCGAGCAGGAAATCAGCAAGGGCGCAATCGGCTTCGAAAAACTGAACAGGAAGATAACTTTCCAGGATCCGTGCAGACTGAGCCGCTTCGAGGGTGGACCGGAACTGCCGAGAAACCTCCTCAACCGGTTGAAAGTACGTTCCTTCAAGGAAATGCGTGACCGAGGGCCGTCTTCCCTTTGCTGCGGCAATTGCGCCTGGACCGGATGCGACAGCTATTCCAAAGCCATGCAGGTGCAGAGACTCAAACAGGCAAAAGAAACAGGAAGCGATCTGCTCGTCACCGCCTGCCCGAAATGCCAGATCCATCTGCGATGCGCAATGGAGGACCCTTTCCGGGGCGATGAAATCCAAATGGAAATGCTCGACTTGACCTCTATTCTGGCCAAGACGATTCAGTGGGAATAATTTTGAGACACCTGGGGTTCTGTAAATGAAAAAACCGTCCATGCAGGGGGACAATCCCCGAATCGGCGTTTATGTCTGCCATTGCGGGCTGAATATCGCCAGGACCGTTGACTGCAAGCGGGTCGCTTCGCAAAGCGCCGGACTCGGTAACGTCGTCATAGCCCGCGACGTCCCGTACGCCTGCTCGGAACCGGGCCAGCAAAGCATTAAAGAAGATATAGCCGAACATGGCTTAGACCGGGTAGTAGTCGCTTCCTGCTCGCCGCGCCTCCACGAACCGACTTTCCGGCAGATGCTTCAAAGCGCCGGATTGAATCCGTACCTGCTTGAAATGGCCAACCTGCGCGAACATTGCAGCTGGGTTCACATGAACGAACCGGAAGCTGCGACGAAAAAGGCTTTCGATCTCGTGAAGATGGCTGTGGTGCACGCCGGAAGGCTGGAACCCCTCGAAGCACAAACAATACCGGTCACAAAGAGGACGATGGTTATCGGCGGCGGAATCGCCGGCATCCAAACGGCACTCGATCTTGCCGACAACGGCTACGACGTCGTACTCGTCGAAAAGAAGCCGTCCATCGGCGGCCAGATGGCTCGACTGGATAAGACGTTTCCAACGCTGGACTGCTCCATCTGAATTCTCGGTCCCAAAATGACCGATGCCGGTCGGCATCCACGAATCAAAGTCTTCACCCTGAGCGAAGTAATCGACGTCAAAGGCTACGTCGGGAACTTCGATGTCAAGATTCTCAAGAAAGCTCGCTACGTATCCGAAAAGGACTGCACCGCGTGCGGTGAGTGCGCCCGGGTATGCCCGGTGGTGCGCCCGGATGAATTCAACTCCGGCCTCTCATCGAGAAAGGCGATCTATTCTCCTTTCCCTCAGGCTGTTCCTTCCGCATACGTCATCAACATCAACGAATGCCTCGGGCACAATCCTGTCGTGTGCGCCAAATGCTCGGAGGTGTGCGAGAAGAAGTGCATCAACTTCCATATGTCGGACGAGGAGGTGGTTGAGAAGGTCGGAAGCATTGTCGTCGCTACGGGCCTCGAACCTTACGATCCCACCGAACTGGACGAATACGGTTATACCAGGTATGAAAACGTTCTTAGCAGCACGGAATTCGAGCGACTCATCAGCGCAGGGGGCCCGACTAAGGGCGAACTGGTCCGGCCTGCCGATCGGAACATCCCCAAATCCATCGGCTTCGTTCAGTGTGTCGGATCGCGGTCCGCCAGGAAGGGCGCGTCCTACTGCTCCAACATCTGCTGCATGAACACGATCAAGAGCACGCTGGTGTTGAAGGAACACTATCCGGACATCGAGATCAAGGTCTTCTACATCGACATCCGTGCTTTCGGAAAAGGATTTGAAGACCTCTACAAGAAGAGCCGCAGCCTGGGAGTCCAGTTTATTCGCGGCCTGCCCGGAACCGTGATCGAAAACGACAGCCGCGGGTTACGCGTCGCCGTCGAGAATACGGCTTCGGGAAAGATCGCCTTCCATGATCTTGACATGCTTGTCCTGGCCGTGGGCGTGAAGCCCTCCAAGACCACAAAGAAGCTCCAGGAAATGCTCGGGCTTCAGCTCACCTCGGATGGTTTCTTCCTGGAAGCCCATCCCAAGCTCCAGCCGGTCGATGCCGCGACCAAGGGTGTCTTCTTCGCGGGATGCGCCGAAGGTCCTAAAGATATAAAAGATTCCGTTACGCAGGGATCGGCTGCCGCAGCGCGTGCTATACGACTGCTGCACGACGGAGAGATCCTGTCGGAACCCGTTACGGCTGAAGTCGTAACGGGGCAGTGCAAGATATGCGGAAAATGCGCTGAGGTGTGTCCCTACGGGGCAATTTCCGTCGATGTCAAGCGCAAGGTGCCGGCTTCGGTAAACCCGGCGGCATGTTCCGGGTGTGGGACCTGCGCCGCGGAATGCCCATTCGATTCCATTGTGATGAACCACTTCACGGACGAGCAACTCCTCGGGCAGGTCGGCACGATGCTCTCAGAGGAACCGGAATCGAAGATTCTGGCCTTTGCCTGCAACTGGTGCTCGTATGCCGGAGCCGACTACGCCGGAGTGTCCCGCCTCCAGTACCCTCCCAACGTAAGGCTCATTCGGACCATGTGTTCCGGCCGCGTGGACGAATCATTCATATGGGACGGCTTTGCGAAAGGGGCGCCCATCGTCCTTGTCAGCGGCTGCCATATCGGAGACTGCCATTACATCAATGCAAACCAGTGGACCGTCAAGCGCGTCGAGAAGGTCCGCAAAAAAATGGCCAAACTCGGAATTCGCCCGGAGAGGCTCCAGCTTGAGTGGATCAGCGCCGCGGAGGGTGTCCGGTTTGCAAAGGTGATGGAGGACATGGAGGAATTGAGACGCCAGGTGACGCGCGCAGAGATTGCGGAGACGGTTAAAGCTTTGAAAGAAAAGGCGGAAAAGAAATAGTCCGATTCCCGTTTATCCTGATTCAGACAGAGCTTCAGAGATGTGTCAGGCGAAGGCGCGAAGAGACGAGGCTGGACTCTGCGTGTCATTCGAAGCTACCGCGGGGATTTGGGCAACAGCCCCGCCACTCGTGGGACCTCGCCACCGTGAGCCGACTTACCCCGGATTCAACAGTCTGAGGGCTAGATCCGCAACATCCCACATCGAAAACGGCCGGCGCAAAACTGCGGCCCATTTGTGCCGATCTCGCAGCCCTCGATTCTCATAAACCCCGGTTAAAAGCACGACCGGAGCCTCCCACCGGAAAAGTTCGTCAATCTCCTCATCGTCGAACGTGAGGTTCTTTATTTCGAGGACGATCAGGGCGGGCCTTTCCACTACTTCGCGGTAAATGCCGATTACGGCATGTGCAATGCTTACAAACCCGTCCACTTCGCAGCCGTGCTCCATCAGCAGGGCGCGAATCCCCGCCCGCTCCCAGTGGTTGTTGTCGATGAGCCAGATAAGAGGCGGTTTTGCTTCAGTCATCTACTCACCATTACGAACATTACGAGGCACGCCCACCTCTCGATGGGTAAGCCGGAACTCGGCAACCAGCGCAGGGGAATTCATCTCGAAATCCCGGAAGAAAACCCCATTAAAAAGGGCGAGGGATTTCTCCCCCACCCTGACAGTTCAACAACGACCGTCGTTTACTGCCCACAATGCGGACAGCCCGGTCCTTCGTCCTCTTCGGATTTCCTGCCTTCTTCAGTATCCTTGCCGAATTTGCGAACGATTTCCGAAATCTCGCGCAGCCTGTCGTCCACTTTCCTGTAGACGGTCCCTTCGGGATACGTCCCATCGGGCTGCAGTTCCCCGGCTTCCATTCCGGTAAGGATCTTGATCCCCTCGGCAACCGAGGTTACGGGCCAGATATGGAACTTGCCTTCCTCGACCGCTTCCACCACTTCCTGGTCGAGCATCAGGTTCCGAATGTTCTTGTCGGGAATCATGACGCCCTGGTCTCCGGTCAGGCCCTTTGCTTTGCAGATATCGAAAAAGCCCTTTATCTTGTGGTTGACGCCGCCTATAGGCTGGATCTCGCCCTTCTGGCTGACGGACCCGGTTACCGCAATTCCCTGCTTGATCGGGACTTCGCCGATCGCACTCACGAGGACATAGAATTCCGTACTCGAAGCGCTGTCGCCGTCGATCATTCCGTAACTTTGCTCGAAGCAGAGCGAGGCGGTAAAGGAGATCGGCTTGTTATGGGCAAACCGCTCACGGAAAAGGCTGCTGAGAATCATAAGCCCCTTGGTGTGTGTACTGCCGCTCATTTTCGATTCGCGGTCGATGGAAACCGTCCCTTCGCGCCCGACCGACACCGCTGCGGTGATGCGGTTCGGCCGCCCGAAGACGTGGTCGCCGGTCATCAGAACGGCGAGACCGTTGACCTGCCCAACTTTCTGGCCCTCGGTCTCCACCCAGATGATGTCTTTTTCGATGATTTCCTTGACCCGCTCCTCGATCAGGTTGGAGCGGTATTTCCGCTTCTCGATCGCCTCGGTGACATGCTGCCTCTGCACCATTTCAGCGCCGCCCACACCGGCAAAATAGTTCGCTTCCCGAAGCAGGTCCGCGATTGTCCCAAGTTCCAGGGTCAACTTGTCCCGGTCTTCCGTGAGTTCTACGCTGTACTCCAGGACCCTCGCGACACCCGACTTGTCCAGGTGCTTGAGATTGTTGTCCTTGCAGTAGCGGGAAATCATCCTGGCGCATTCGAGCACCCTGTCGGGTTTCCTGTCCATCTGGTCGCTCATGTGGGCCTTGACTTTGAAAAGCTTCTGAAAGCGGTCGTCGAGGCTGTAGAGCAGTTGATAGATGTACGGGTCGCCCGTGAGCACGATCTTGACATCCAGGGGGATAGGCTCCGGCCTGATCGTGCGCGTACTGAAGATTCCGTAAAGCTCGCCCAGATCTTCGATCCTGATCTCTCCGTCGCGCAAAGCTCTTTTCAATGCCTCGTAAGAGATAAACCACTTCAGAAGATCGAGCGATTTCATGACCAGGTACCCGCCGTTTGCTTTGTGCAGCGAGCCGGGCTTTATCATCGTGTGATCGGTAAAGAGGGCACCGAACCAGGCCTGCCTCTCGATCGAACCGAAAAGGTTCGGGTACGCCGGATTGGATTCGATGATGACCGGAGCGCCCTCAGTCTCCGAATTGTCGATAAGTACGTTTACGTCGTACTTCCTGAGGTTGGCTTCCTTGGGCGGAACGGGGAAAGGAGCCGTAGGCTGTCCCGGCATCTGCTGGGCCGCCTCGGGTTTCTTTTTGAAATCGTCTATATTTTCGAGAATGTCTTCCTGGACTTCCTTCAGGTATTCGAGGACCTGTTCGTCGTCCTTGTATTTTTCCTCATAGGAATCCATGAGCTGCCCGACCACAAAAAGGGCTATCTCATTGTCCAGCTTCGAATGCTTTTCCTTGAATTCGTTTTCGGCCTCACGGATCTTCTTGATCGTGTCCTTCATCTTTTCGTGAAGCTCGTCGCTTTTTGTGCGAAGGAACTGACGCTCCTCTTCGCTCAAGTGGCGCAGGTCCTCCTGCGTCATCGGCTCCCCTTCCTTGTTGGCGGGGATTATGACCATTCCGACCTGAGAAAACTGAAGGATAAAGCCCTGCTCACGCGCTTCCTGTGAAAGTTCGTCGATGTATTCGCGTCTCAGCTTCTCGAAAGACTGATGCACCTCGCTCTCTTTGGCCCGGTAGTCATCGCTGTCGAAAACCTCGGGGATCTTGGCCTGGAGCGTATCGACGAATTCGTTCATGTCTTTCTTGAGTACTTTGCCGCGCCCGGCGGATACTTTCATGCATTTGGGCTTGTCCTGCTACTTGAAATTGAAGACATAGCACCAGTCCGGAGGAGTCGGCTCCTGCTTGGCCTGTTCCTCTATAAAGGTTCGCGCCGTATAGGTAAGGCCGGCCTTGGACGGTCCGGCAATGAAGATGTTGTATCCGGAGGTCTTCATTCCCATTCCGAACTTGATGGCGTCGATTGCCCGGTCCTGCCCTACTACCTTTTCTTCCATCCCTTCGAGCGCAGCGGTCGTATCGAGATTAACCAGTTCGTCCTCGAAATGAGCACGCAATTCGCTTGCGGGCAGTCCCTGAACTTGGTTAGCCATACGCTCTGTTCCTCCATTTCAATATCGGTGAATGATGCTTGGCAAGTATCCGTATCGATCGAGTCGGGCTACTCTTCTTTATCCTCTCGTTCCTCTTTGTCTTCATCAGGGATTTCTCCCTGGCCGGCAACTTCCAGTTTTGCCCGTTTCTTCTGGCTCGATGCTGCCGTCTGAAGAACGGTACGGATTGCGTTTATCGTGTTCCCGTTCTTACCAATGATTTTGCCCAAATCCTCAGGTGATATTTTAAGTTCGATAAGTACCGTGTCATCCTCTTCACGCTCTTCGAGTTCGACTTTTTCGGGATGGTCGGCAAGAGATTTAATAAGATATTCAGCCAGATCTTTAAGTCCCACAATATCCTCCGAAACTCATTTACTAGTCCTGGTCCAATTTAGCCAGGACCGACTTAACCTTTTGTTCGGCACTGCCGGCTTTATCCCGGCGATCGTCTATCCTGATCTGCGTCAGGACGCGCTGCACTCCGCTTTCAAAAAAACTTTCGTGCATTTGCCTGATGGTTGCCAAAATTTCGTCCAGATCTCCGGTTATGATAGTCCCCATTGCGGTGAGTTGATGCTCCAGAGAACTCTTTTTGAGGACCTTCAAAGCCTGCGCTACATAGGAACTCAGGCTCGTCTTTTCGACGCCTATCGGAACAATGCTGAGTTCTACGACTGCCATCTCGACTATCCTTTCCTTTTGCAGGAAGATATCAATCCGATTTCGCAATGAAATTCCGGAAGCAAGCCAGTTCTCCCAAAGCTGCAACAGTCCGATACAGATTCTCTTCCGTATGCGGTTCAAGTGTAACCACGGGCGATAGACCTTTTTCCCTCAGAAATCCGAACAGAAGATTGAAATCTATACTCCCGGTCCCCACAGGCTGATGATGGTCGAAAGAACCGTCATTATCGTGAACATGAATTTCCTTGAGAAAGGGCCCCATCGTTTCGAGCCAGACACTAAGAGCAGTTTTGGAAAAGGCATTCTGATGGCCGGTATCCAGGCAGAACCCGAACCATTGCGAACGCAGCTTTTCAAACAGGCTCAGATGCACTTCCGGAGTCTCTTCCCACACATTTTCCACCAGCAACGGTATGTTCAGCTTTTCCGCCCGCCGAACCAGAGGCTCCCACACACTCAGGCTATTCTCGATCCAGACATTTCGATGCCCCCGGTGATGTCGCGGATCGAATCCCGTATGAAAGACTATCTGAGCGGGACGAATCACTTCTGCCATTTCCAAAAGCCTGCTCAGTCTCGACCGCGACACTTCCCTTATATGAGCATCGATACTGCCGGTGCACAAATCCCAGAAGGGCCCGTGCACCGTTATTCGACATCCCCTGCGGCGGATTCGATCCACCTCCGCCGCTATTTCATCGAGCGATACCGAATCGAGATCTTCTGCACTGAATCCAATTTCAACATTGATGCGCAGGGCGAGCACAAGTTCGCGATGCCGATGCAAATGACCCCACGGCATATTTACGAAAACATGCTCTAAAACAGTCTGCATTGCGGAGCTGATTTCGATCCGTCTCTCCTCCCTATAGTCGGCCTCGTTTGACTCATCCTGTCAATATAATCAGGCCGCCCGGAACACCAAATCCACAAATGCGGGGATCGACTACAAAGTTCTTCGTGCAAATCTACATTCCACTCCCGCTAAAAAAACCGTAATCTAAACCTATATGAGGTAGAGCCCAATAAGTCAATTCTATTTCTGCCGTCCAGGAAGTCCGTCCGGGAGGCCATTCCGCTTCCGTCATGAAAAGAGTTGATTATTCTCCCTCAAACATTTTTAATACAGGTTCGGCTTCAAAAGATCGAATTCCTTAACGCCGCCTTCATTTGAGGAATTCGACAACCTAATTCAAAACAGGACAAGCTGATGGATACCATCACACAGGGTTTCATCGAGGCTCTCAGAATGCTGCTGCGCCTCGACCCGGACGTATTGGAAATTTCCTGGCGTACTCTTCAGGTCTCGGGAATAGCCACTTTTGTGAGCGTGTTGATCGGCATACCTGTCGGTACGGCCCTCGCGCTTACCCGGTTTTTCGGACGGGGATTTGTCGTGAGTGTCGTAAATTTCGGGATGGGACTGCCCCCTGTTGTCGTGGGTTTCGTAACCTGGCTTCTGCTGATGCGCTACGGCCCTCTGGGCGCCTTCGGCCTTCTTTACACACCGACTGCGATGATCATAGCCCAGGCAGTTATAGCATCTCCAATAGTTGCCGGATTCACCATGGCCGCCGTTCAGGCAATCAATCCCAAACTCCGGTTGCAGATCCTCTCGCTCGGGACGACGCGAATACAGTACCTTTTACTTCTGCTCTGGGAATCACGCCTTGGCATTCTGGCAGCAATTATCGCCGGCTTTGGCGGGGTCATATCCGAAGTGGGCGCATCCATGATGGTCGGGGGCAATATCCGCGGCTACACAAGGGTCCTCACGACGGCAACCGTTCTCGAGGTATCGAAAGGAAAATTCGAACTTGCGGCCGGCTTGAGCATTATTCTCCTGCTGCTCTCTTTTGTCATTATGGCATCTTTGAGCTATCTCCAGCAGCGCGGACGGCACAATTAAAGCGAATCCAACTACAGGATCGGAAATATACAATGAAACAATATGTCATCGATCAATTGCGTGAATCCGACTATTCCAGGATTCTCGAATACATGAAGAAGAACGCAGAATCGGCCGTTTTCGAGGATATATTCTGGGTGATGCTTCCTGAGGATCTTTACTCCGACACCCAGAAAGAACACGGTGAATGTCATCCATTTTACTTCGCAGTCAATGCATCCATGACGCACGTGGAATTTGAACTGCTCATCCGAAGCCGCCAGATCCTGCGATGCAGTTGCATAAGATATGCGACCCCGAAGCAGCGCGACTATATAATCGATTTTGCGGACAAGATGCTGGAGGAGTTGGAAATTAAGATTTGAATCCGGTTTGGGGCAACAAATGGCGCGGTCGCAAGACCGCGCCTTAATGTATAAAATATGATTTTTTCTTCAGGCACCATCTCCCGACCGTACCGCGTCAAGCCACTGCCCCGTTCATACCTTCTTTCAATACCCGAATACTCTCGCAATAATCGCCCTTGAATACGGCGGAACCCGCAACGAACACATCCACTCCCGCCTCAGAAAGCTCACGGACGGTTTCACTGTTCACGCCGCCGTCCACCTGAAGAAGTGTCCGGAGCCCGGCATCATCGATCATTTTTCGGCACTGCCGCACTTTCGGCAGCATGCTTCGGATGAACTCCTGCCCACCGAAGCCGGGGTTGACCGTCATAATCAGAACCATGTCGATTTCGGACAAAATCGGTTCGATGCACAAAACAGAAGTCGCCGGGTTGAGGGCAACAACTGCCTTGGCTCCGAGTTCCTTGATGTTCTGCACCACCCTGTGCAGGTGGATGCATGCCTCGGCGTGTACCCCGAGCCAATCAGCGCCTGCATCGACAAAATCCTTGAGATACCTGCCGGGCTTCTCGATCATGAGGTGCACGTCCAGCGGCAGGCTGGTCACCTTCCTCAAAGCCTTCACGACCGGAGGTCCAATCGTTATGTTCGGAACGAAATTTCCGTCCATGACATCGACGTGAATCCAGTCGGTACCGCATGCTTCAACAGCCTTGACTTCTTCCGCAAGTCGCCCGAAATCGGACGACAGGATGGATGCCGAGAGTTTTTTCATATTTGTGTCTTACTCGTACCCTTTCTATTTTTTCGAAAGAACCGCCCCGATGACGTCATCCAGAACGGCCAGGCCAGCATCGACGGCCCCGGTAATGTGCACCCGCAACACCCTGCGCCTGTGTTTACGGAGGGCCTCGAAGTCGCCCAGCGCCTGTGCGCGCATGAGCATCCCGAACGTGTACGGCTGGCCCGGAATCCCAACATCTTCCGCGTTGTCCGTAGTGAGCAGGAGGAAGAGCCCGCTGTTCGGACCGCCCTTATGAAGTTGTCCCGTCGAGTGCAGGTAGCGCGGCCCATAGCCGACTGTCGTGGCAATGTGCAGATGGTCCCTCAGAGTTGCGCGGATTTTTTGCAGCCCGCGTTTGGTCGCTTCGTTTTCAGTCAGGTAGGCCAGCAACCCTAGATAGTCCGTGCCGGCGGCGCTGTTGAAAAACAGGGAAAGCGCCTGCCGAACACTGTTTGCGCCCCCGGCCAGGTACATCCGCAACGGCCCTTCTTCCAACTCCATATGGGCCTCGGGCACCCTGCCCTCCCGACTGACCTCTTCGAGGACCTTCCCTGTCAGCGTCTTTGCTTCCTGCACGTTGGGCTGATCGAACGGGTCGATCAGCAGGACGGCCCCGGATGTTGCGGTCGCCATTTCCCACAGGAAGAACTGCCGGCCGAGGTCAAGCCGATCCCGCATATAAACGGTCACGACAGGATGGTCGGCTTTCCTGAGCTTATCCGCTTTGTCCTCGAGGGCCGCATCGGGCTCATTTTCTATCCTGAATTCGACAAAGAGCCGATCCTGACCGTAAACGTCGGCGCTGCCTATCGGTTCACGGGCGACCGGCACTATTCCCTTTCCTTCTTTTCCGGTGCTCTCGGCAATAAGTTGCTCAAGCCACATCCCAAAAGACGCAATCGGTCCGGGTAGAAGGAGTGTCAGCTTATCCCTGCCGCTCAGCGCCATTTGCCCCATAATCACTCCGAGCACGACACCGGGATTGTTCTTGAGCGGTATGCCCGACCGGCATTCTTTCACCACGGCCGATGCCCGCGAAAGCAGTTTTTCGAGATTAATTCCCATAAGCGCAGCTGGAACCAGTCCAAAATAGGAAAGGGCTGAATAGCGGCCTCCTATATCGGAATAATTAAGAAAAATCTTGCGATATGAACGTTCCTCGGCCAGCCTCTCCAGCATAGAACCGGGATCCGTTATCACCGCAAAATTTTCCCCGGCACCAATCCCCTTGGTGCTTTTCACCCTCTGCAGGAAATATTCCCCGAAGGACCGGCTCTCTATAGTAGATCCGGATTTGCTTGCTTCGATAAAAAACGTGTTTGGAATCGGGAGATTACGTTCAAGTCTGATCACCGTCGCGGGATCGGTGGTATCCAGGACCGTGACCGGCAGCCCGGCGCCATTCCTGCCCAGGGCTTCGAAAAGAACGAGCGGCGCAAGGCTGCTTCCCCCCATCCCCATGTGCAGGACATGCCTGAAACCCGCCTTGCCGAGTTCCGCAGCAAAACCCGAGAGCTCTTTTGCCGCTCCCTTTATCTTCTGCGGGGAATCCAACCAGCCCATCGAATTTGAAATAATCTTCTGCTGGTCCTCTTCGGTCTTCCAGAGAGTTGTGTCTTTTCTCCAGAACCGCTCGACGAAATTCTGTTCTTCAAACTTCGTCAGACATTCATCCACTACCGCTTCAAGCCCGATCAGGCGGACGTCAAACCCGGCCAGTTCCATAATCCTCCCCCAATCAATCTTCCAAACGGAAATGTAATGCATTGTCGATCATGCGCCGATAACAGGTTAGCGCACGGCCGAATTTGAAGACGCGAGACATGAACGAAGGATAATAAAATATGGCGTGAGTTAATGCACGCGAAATTCCCTGCTCCGGAACTACTGGAAGGTCTTCATCGCGAGTGCGGCAGCTCCAATGATTCCTGCATCATTGCCAAGCTTCGACGGCAGGAAAGTGAGGTCCCCGGTGGCTGCGGAGAGTGCACGCCTTTTCACTCCTTCCTGAATTCGCGTAAGGAGTTCGGGCATACCCTCGATAATGCCGCCGCCGAGAATGATGCGGCAGGGATTGATCGCGTTTACCAGCGCGGATATTCCCGCTGAGAGGGCATCGATGACTTCATCCATGATCCCTTTGGCAAGGGGATCTCCCGCATAGTGGGCCTGAACTAGGGTACGTGCGGAAATCTCCTCCAGCTTGCCTCCGGCCATCTGCAGGATGGTATTGCCGGAAGCCGGATGGGATTTCACCATGGCCTGTGTCCTCGCCGCTATTGCCCAACCGCCGGCAAGCGCTTCCATGCATCCCCTGTTCCCACAGGTACAGATAGGACCCTGGAGGTCGATCGTCATGTGTCCTATTTCGCCCGCAGTGTTGCTGCAGCCCTCCAGCAGACGACCTCCGGAGACGATCCCTCCGCCTATACCCGTGCCCACGAAAATGCAGACCAGGTCCTCCGAATCCTTTCCGGCGCCAAAAAGCCATTCCCCCCAGAGCGCGGCACGAACGTCATTGGTCACTACGACACGAAGACCCGAAATCTTTTCCAGGTCGTCCTGAAGTGGAACGTCATGCCAGTCGAGGTTGGGGGCAAATCGGACCGCTCCCGTTCCGGGTTCTATCTGCCCGGCAACCCCAATCCCAATTCCGGAAATATCGGAAGATCTCTCGCGCTCGAGTTGCTTCACTCCCTTGGCAATCTGGTCGATTACCGCACCAGGCCCGCCTTCGGCATCGGTCTCGTAGCGTACCATCTCCAGCACGCGCCCGTTCGTATCGACTATTCCCAGCGCAATTTTCGTCCCACCGAGGTCAATACCGATCGCATATTTTTTTTCTTCCATCGGTCCTCCACAGCGATTGGGAATTCGGGCTGCCGAACGGGGGGTTCCCAAGCAGGAACTCGGGAACCAGCGGCAATATGGTCAGCATCTGGATGAATAGCATCTATATGTTGAAAGTGTAAAGAAGCTCTTCAATCAGCGAAAAAAGAGGCGACGGAATGATTCCGAGAACAATGACGATCGTCAGGATACACCCGCTTACCACAGCGCCGAAAGTACCCGGACGGGCAGTTTCGGCTGGAGCGACTTCAGCTCGCATATAGAGCGTCACAATAACATTCAGGTAGAAGAAAACGGAAATGATGGCCGTAATGATTCCGAGGACGGCCAGAACGGGGAAGCCCGCCTGGAGTATCGATTTGAAGATGAAGATCTTGCCGAAGAATCCGATTGTAGGCGGCAGACCGGCAAGCGAAAGCAGGCAGACGGTCAGAAGAGCGCCGGTCCAGGGGTGCGTATACCCTAATCCCCGATACTCGTCGATCGAGTCCAGCTCAGATCTTTCAGGCGAGAGCAGCGCGACCGTGCCGAACGCCCCCAGGTCCATAACGGCATAGGCGGCCAGATAGAACATCACTGCGGGGGCCCCACCCTGCTTGACCGCGATCAGGGCCGAGAGGACATAACCCATCTGCGCGATGGACGAGTAGGCAAGAAGACGCTTGAGGTGTGTCTGCACCAGAGCGGTAATGTTTCCCACGATCATGGTCGCAGCCGCGATAGCCCAGAGGACGGGTATCGTGTAAGTGAAAAGG
>JAEZHY010000221.1 GCA_023416335.1 Pseudomonadota bacterium
AGTGATTGCCGATGGTGTGTCCGGCATCGAGGATGGCCTGTATCAGTTCCGGATAGGCTGCAGCTCTTTCTCCGACAACAAAGAATGTGGCCGGTACGCCATGGGCTGCAAGCAGGCGTAACAAATGCGGAGTGGTGGCCGGATCGGGGCCATCATCAAATGTGAGTGCCACGACATTATTGCCCGTGCAACCGCGGCTTATGATCGGCAGATAGAAGCTGAAACGGAATAGGAAAGGGGCAGCCAGACACAGGAGCAAAAAGAACACGAGTGGAATCAGCGCCAGCCGCAGATCGACCAATGCCGTTCCAAGAGTGCAAACCAAAGCTGCCAAACCGATTTTTTGTCCGTAGCTCAATCCTGCCATCCCTGCTTCATTGGCGTTCAGCCTTCTCTCATTGCCTTCGGGACACCTCTGGCATGTTTAAGTGGAAGTCATTTATTCCAAAGGCGGTTTGGCCCCAGCTTCTTCCAGTTTTTGCCCCATTCTGTTTCGGTTGTAATGTTTCGCATACCAGATAGCACTATGTCCTTTTTTATCGACCAGATTAACATCAGCTCCGTATTCCATCAAAATATCAAAGGTATCATCATATCCATAAAGAACTGCATAAAGCAGTGACGACATTCCGTCTTTGTTTATGGCGTTTATATTGGCGCCTTTCTCGCACAGATATTTGACCATCGGTCCACGGTTATAGTAGGCGGCTACCAGTAATGGAGTAAATCCATACAAGTCCCTCGCTTCAAGGTCCTCACCCGATTCTACGTTTGCCTTGAGCATCTCGAATTCTTTGTATTTAATGTTTGTATGCAAAACTTCATGTGCACAAGCTGCGCAAATAAGGGTCAGAACCGTAATGAGAACCGGCTTCACCATCCAGGATCTTAGGAAAGTTGATCGCATGTTCCCCTCCATAAGTTAAGATGTCAATTCCTTTGCTTTGGTACTTCTACCCTCTCATCAAGGGCCATTGAATCCCTGCCGCATGTGGGCTAGGGGTAAAAGCTGAAACGGGCCGGAAGGGCAACCAGATATTGGGGCAAAAACAGCACGGCCGGAATCAGCACCAGTTGCAGAGCGACCGGGGTCATCACCAGAGCGCAGACCAATGCCACTAAGCCAATCTTTTGTTAGTTGCTCGATCCTGCCATTCTTATCACATATTTATGAACTTTCTCCGTATTCCGTTAAATTGCCGGAACAGCCTTATCTATATAGGCGGCCATAATTTCGGCCATATCTGAAGGGAGACCGCGATCGGTCGCTCCGAACGTCCATGAAGCGGCCCAGACATTATTCGAGCTGTTGAAGTCCTCTTCGCGAACAACCTTTTGGGTCTCTGCGTCTACCAGAGTCATGCGGATATTCATGTAAGAATTGCCGACAAACGGTCCGCCCCAAAAACGGGCACCGAAACTCGCAATCCTCATGTCGCTCACCCTAATTTTTACGAGGAGAGCGGATTTTGCATTGATTTCAGTGCCATTGGGTGCTTGGACCTTCTTGTACCTGTTCCTCTTGAGCAGTGAATCGATCAAAGTCGTCCGACAATCATTCAGGGCGTCTTTGTAATCGTTTTTCAGAACAGGAGTGGTCTCAATTTCATAAACAAAAATCTCGACGTAGGGCTTTTCGAGGGGAACCACCTGTGGGGTTTGCACGGCACTCTCACGCGGAGCTTGAGCGGCACTTTCACCCTGTTTGCCGCTCTGGTCGGTGGCGCAGCCGCCAAGTGCGAGAGCAAAAAGGACGGCTAAAATACAACCAAAAGCAAATGGTACCTTTCTCCCTAACATCAGATCTCCTTCATTCCAGATGTGTGCGGAACAATCCCGGGCCGAACATTCCGGGAAAACCGGATTTCTCGGCTTGGGCTATAAGTTTAACTTCGATATCTTTGCCAGGGCCTCGGTCATATTGTTCTTTGCAGCATTTTCAGTTGCTTCCGTTACATCACCAGTCCCCTTGGATTTTACGGATTCATGCCATAAGGTCTGACCGGTTCTGTTGTTGGAAAGAGTCCAGGCAACCTCCAGGCCAACTTCTGACCTTAACCCATAGTATTGAGGTTGCTGCACTTCTGCGATGATCGCAGTCAACAGATACTCTCCGCTGTTTCCTTTCATTACCCGGGAGAAGATTTGCGACTCAATGATTGCTGCTTCCAGGGCCTGAGTGAAATTAGCTTCGGTAAGCTGCCGAATCGATCCAAGTCCCGTTTCCCTTGCTCCCAAAATACGGAGGCATACGGAATGCGGGTGCTCAGCCGCGATCGCAATATTGCCCGGAGCCATTTGCTCATTTCCCGCTCCAATGCCGCGCCCGGCAAGAATATGATTCAGGACCTCATCCACCATATCCGGCGGCGACATCCTGGCAAAAGATGAGTGTAAGGAATTACCTACACCGACAGGTACATTCGTGGCAGGATCTCTGAAAATAATCGTGAGTTCAAGGAGATACATGGTCAGGTCCCAATCCCATTTGTCAACAAATGTTACAACCATGTCAGCCTTGTATGGCGGCTGCAATGCCGGCCCGGATGTGGCATCGTAACCCCTCTTTGAAAGGTTTGACCTGATAAGTTCACATATTTCGGGATATTGTGGATCCGGTTGCACGACATAAAATGTTTTCACTGCCTTCAAATCCGCACCGGGATTCAATGACCCTGTTGCCCTGTTGACGGCACAGCCTGACGTCAATACGAGCAAGAGAAAAACGAAAAATACAGGTGCTAGCGCCCTTTTCATGATCATCCTCCTCTTAGCGGAAACCCTTCAATTCAGCTCGATTCTAACAGCACATACCCACAGCAGGTCCCCCCGGGTGCCGGAGGGGACCACCTTGTTCACCTCGTAACCGCATTTTGCCAGCAGCGCTTGAATCCCTTCAGGCGAACGCCAATGGGTTTCAACGCCATTGAGCCTGTTTCTGTATTTATCGATCCACCAATACCAGGAGGCGCCGTTACGGGGAACCATAACCGCCCGGATCGTCAGAGGCGCTCCAGAAGTCATGCCGGCATGCAGCCGCTGCAGAGTCAGGGTCAGTTGGTCGTCGGACAGAAAGTGTATTACATCGAGCATGAAGCTCCCGTCCGCACCTTCGGGCATCGGAGGCAGATCGGGGGCATGCCCCTGGATTACCCTGCCGCTGCTGCCCAACGCCGTGGAAGCTACCCATACCCGGTCGCCCTCGGGGTCGATTCCATAGATTCGGGATGTGGGGTAGGTTTCCGCCAGCCAGCATGCCGGTACGCCGAAGCCGGTCCCGATGTCCACCAGGGTTTTGGGCTGCCCGCTGAAACCGACAATATGCGGGAGTTCTGCAAACATCGGGTCGAGCCGCAACTTAAAATGGGCGAACATGCGGGCATAAGTATTCATCCAGCGATAACGCGCCAAAACCCGGGTGCGTATGTTATCCGAATTGACGGCCGGAACCTTGTGCCTCTCGAACAGCCATTTGAGCAACGGCGGCAAAATGAAAAACGTCCCGATGGTTGAGTAGGATATGGCCAGCAGCGAAGAAATCCCCGCGCTTTTCAAAAGGGTATGCTGAGATATGGACAGCACGCCAAAGGCGATCAAGGTGCTGGCCGAATTCACAAGTACGGAAGAACGAATCAGGGCGAAGTACGGATGCGAAGGACGACCGTAGCGTTGATATGCCGTTACGATATAAAGGGAGAATTCGACGCCCTCGCCGAGAATGATGATGGTGAGCACCAGTGCGGGCAAATCAAGCGGCATCCCCAGCAGATGCAGGGTCCCCAGGGTGCATACCATGGCAAAAAGAACGGGTGCCAAAGCGATCAGGGATAAATACAGATTCAGAAAAAA
The DNA here is from genome assembly GCA_023416335.1 of Pseudomonadota bacterium. The sequence goes on from JAEZHY010000221.1 coordinate 3,850, forward strand.
GATCAGCACCATCAGCACTATTATGGGAACGATGGTCACGACCATTCTCAAAAAGGTGCCGGCAATCAGATCGCCCAATCGATGCGAAAACAGCTCAGGCTCGAAAATACCGACCATGGAGCTGTATCGGGAATAAAACTGCTCGCCGGGATAGCCGGGGGGCAGTGCCAGACTTGCCACCTGTCGCCATGGTTTCGAACCTTGGCCGGCAGAAATCCCCAGGAGTGCGAAATCTTCGGCGGGAATGTTTTGAGGCTCCATCCATGGGGCAGGGTCAGACAAAGTGTTGAGGAAGGGATCGAAAGCATCGGCCCTGAACCCCGCTTGACTGCCGGCATCATGCAGTGCGGTCCTGACCTCCGCAATGCGTTCCCGGCTCCAGAAGCTTTTCCAGGACGACAGGTTGGCGGCGCTGCGTTGCTGTCCCGGAAAGACCATCGCAGGCAAAAATGCCTTTTCCAAAACGCCGGGATTCGGGTCTGCCTCCAACATTGACAGCAGTTGATCGCCCTTGGCCTGTAATGATTCGAGGCTGGGGGCCTCGGCCATTAGATACACCTTGCCGAATATATTGCCCCATACGGACAGCATCATCTTTTCGGCGGCCTGAGTATCCCGACTTACAGTGTTCATTCCGCTCAGGTTCACATTGAAATCGGGCTTGGCGAAGAAAGCCATCGCGATGAAAAAGACCAGCGCGGCCAGAGCCGCCTTGGAACCCAAAGAGAAAAGACGCTCTGCAACCGATGGCAGCGGCCGCCAACATTCTCGCGAAGCCCGCAGCGACGGGAAAACACGTGGGAAAACGGACTGAATGAACAGGAACGAGAAAAAATGCCCAAGAGCGGCAAATACGCCGAGTTGGCCAAAGATGGGAAAACCGGAAAAGATCAGGGCCCCAAAAGCCGCCATTGTAGTCAAGGTGGCCAGCAGGCTTGCCGAGCGAACCTCGTCGGCCGCCTCCTTACCGATGGAACCATTGGGGCGGTCCATAAACAGAAAGTAGGCCACCCCGTGATCCACCGTTATGGAAATGATTGCGCCGCCGAAACCCAATACCATCACGGAGATGGACCGGTAAAGGAATGTCATGACAAAGAGTGCGGCGACTGCGCCCACCATTGCCGGCAGCAGGGACAGGAGTCCGATCAGGGGCCTGGGAAAAGCGAGCAACAGGAGTACGGCTACTCCCAAAGTCGTTAGCCAAAGAGCCCATTGAACATCTCTTCTCACCATCATCTCGTTATCGAGAGCTGCCCGATAGGCCCCCACCGGTGTGAGCGTAACCTGGGCGCCGCGCGATTCGAAGAGACGATGCACCTGTTCGGCGACTTGATCTGCCGTTTGCTGCAGTTGGCGGGCAAGGTTCGTATCTGTTCCCGAGCCGGCCGGCACGGCCGTAACCAGCAAATGGCGGCCGTCACCGGAAATCAGATGCCCCTTGTAGATACGCGCGTTGGACGTGGGGGCCAGGTTCACCAGGCGTCCCAGGACCAGATTTTTGAGGCCGAGCGGGTCCTGGGAAATGGCGGCCGCCTGTCCGATGCCGTCCATTTGGAGCAAGTCTTTCTCAATGTCCTTCATGCGAAGGGCAATTTTCTCCGGCGTCAGCAGCGGTCGGACCCGGTCCTCGAGATCCTGAGCCGTAAACAGCACCGGCAGCCTGTTGACCACGGTCTCCATTAGCTGGGGCAAACCTTTGGCAACCGCTTCCATGCCCACGCTTTTGAATACCCCGCTTTCCCTGAGCGCCTGTTCCACTGTCTGGCCGCACTCGACGAGGAGGTCCGGATCGTCACGATCCAGCCCTACGTCGATCGTCAGTTGGTCCTGGAGAGGATGGTTCGAAAAGAGGTGCATGGCGTCTTTAATGACAGGGTCTTTTTGAGGAAGCAGGGAGACGATATCGGTATCGATCCGGATGCGCTGCCAGCCCAGCGTGGACATGGCAAAAACCGCAACGAGAACGATGAGCAGGAGCGGCAGATTGGTACGTTCAGGTTTCATTTACATCGCTTCTTCATTATTTGGTGTCTTGTTTGTGGTACGGCGCTCGTTTCAAAAGACCATCCAAAGCAGCACGCCCAGGCCGGCCAAATGCGCGGCTACCAGCGCTGTTTTATGGCAACTGCACCACTCGTTGAACTTCTGGATGCGCTGCAATCCCCCGCACAATCGTCTGAATTGGTCCAGCCTGCGAAGACGCAGATTGTCCGAAGAGGCATTGCTCTGAAAGGCAAAGGAGGGATAGCAGGCAAAGATTCCGTCTTTAGAATCGCGCAAAACAACATCGAACGGTATTCCGTTCCAGGGTTTTTGGACCAAGCGCTCGGCGCAGGAGCGATTGAGGGCATAGGCATGCGCCAGGCACCGATAGGCTACTTTCCTTACCACGGGAGACTCTGTGGCGCTGCTCTGAGTTACCAGGCATCCCAGAAAAAAGACTTGCCAATCCGGCTGGGTCCGGAGAAAGGACAACGCAGCTCCAAGCCGCTCAGGGCTAAAACGATCGAATACGACATCGTCCTCAAAAATCAGAATATGGCGTGCACCCCCGGCCAATCCTTTGCGGATACAGGCCATGTGAGATTCATAGATGCCCTGTTCGCAGTCCGTAGGGTGGCGATCGACGCACATGTAGGTCATCCTGTCGGCAAGACCCACTCGAGCGAACTGCGCAGAAGCCTGAGCCTGTCGGTCCGGGCGCTCATTCAGAGAGATGCAGAAAATATGATCGAAAAACGACCATACTTCCATTTCAGTGTCCTGGCTCATTACATTCCCGGTCTGCGCGCTCAAAGAACTTGATTCTCCGAGCCGTGTTGGCTATGTTTTTCTCGATTTCCGAACAGAAAACCAAACGGGTCTTTTTAATCCATGCAGAAACTTGTAGTCAAACTGGCAGCTGTCCCATTTGTCCGCAAAGCCATCGAGGAGAATGCGGATCTCAGCGCTTTCAAGGGCAAGCCTTCATTGGAAACGGTGCTTGGGGTTTCTGCCATCCTTATCAGCTATGTTATTTGTTGGCCTCTCATTACGCTTTTGAGTGCGGCGGCGATTTATTACCAGAGGCCCGCAATCATAGTATTCGGCGGGCCGTCGGCCTACATCCTCTCCCACCTGGTGTTTATGCTGGGCATGTATCTGGCCGGGGCACGCTACTCGCTCATATTCCTGCGCTGGCTGACCCGCGTGACCATGCTAAAACTGTTCAAGCGCTATCCCGGCGCGGCCCCGCCTCTTCAATGATCCCTCCAGCCAAGCCATTGATCATCGATTCAAAAAACACGTTTGCGCTCCAGCAGTCCTGAAATATTCCCGCGATGAAAGACGACAATACTGCCCGCTGTGATAAGGACTGCGGCCAGAGCCGACGGTTCATTTTCCCAGCGCATCCAGGCGAACCCTGTCAGGGTGGCCAGGATACCGAATGAACCCAGGAAAGAAATTCGGGTCAGTCTGAATATCGTAAGATAGACGACCAAAGCCAGGCCGGTTCCGAGCGGCAGCAGCGGTGCGTAAAAACCCAGATAATTGGCCACTCCCTTACCGCACGGCCAGCCGTGGAAGCAGGAGAAGCGATTGCCGAGGACCAGCGCCAATCCTGCCCACGGTACCATGGCATCGGTCCAGAAGTGCCCGGCCAATAGCGCGACTCCCATGGCTCGCGCGATATCAAGCAGGAGGACCAGTCCTGCGAAAGCCCACCCCGCCTGGCGATAGACATTGGTTACGCCGGCGTTGCCGCTGAAACGCTTCCTGGGATCGTCCCTGCCGAGCAGGCGGAAAAGGATAACCGCGAAGTTGATCGACCCGATCAGGTAGGCGCACAACAAGCCCGAAAGAAAGACGATGGGTGCGGTCATCGCGTGCGTCCCTTAAAAAAATCCCAAATGATGCGTGCAGCGTCGAAATCCCGGAGAGGGTCCCGGGCGTCCAATTTTGCGGTAAAATAGGGGCCGGGCCAATTATGATCCCACCCTTCAAGTGAATAGAGCGCCACATCTTTTCCGGATGCACAATCCTGCCAGGCTGTGATATGGACTTTCCCTTCGCGTTCGTCCCGGGACACGGGGGCCGTAACGCACCCGTTGCGCCGGGTCCATACAGCCAGCGAGCGCTCCACCGACCAATACTGCCGGGTACCTCCGTGCGCTTCACTTGTGCCGCCGTTGAAAGGAACATTCGTATCGGCCAGCCCATGCATTGCGAGCAGCGGCATTGGACAGACCGGATCGGGAATTCCCCATTCCGGAGTTTTGTTATCTTGCCGGCCACCGGCAACAGCGGCCAGGGGAGCCACCGCAGCCAGCAAATCACCGCGTTCGGCGGCAAAACGATGGACCATCATACCACCGTTGGAAAAGCCGGTCATGTATATGCGATGGCGGTCCACAGCCAGCCGGGCGCAAGCGTCCTCGATGACCCTGGTCAGGAAGCCGACATCATCGACGCCATCCGCAGCCGCCTTGCCGCAGCAGTGTCCGGCATTCCAGTGCTGAAGAAACCCGAGAATTCCAATCCCGTTTGGGTAGACAACTATAAAGTCCTCCCGATCGGCCAGAGTGCTGAACCCGGTGAAACGTTCCATTCCCCCGGCAGTATCAAAGGCCCCGTGGATGACGATCACCATTGGCAAAGGCCGGGCGGAATCGTAGCCGGGCGGAAGATGTACGCGGTAGGTACGTCGGAAACCATGAAAGCGCACATCAACTTTATTTTCATAGGTTCCCGCCTGACCTGACGGCCCCGGCAAAGCGGAAACACAGGCACACAACGCTAAGCCGGCCAGCAGCAAAATCCGCACGCTCCTTGCGAAAGGCCGTTTGCGGGACGCCGGTCTGATGTCATGCAGCTCTGTATTGGAATTCCGGCCGCTCACCCGAATCCCTCGCATTGGAACAAAGCAAATAAATCATCCTACCGCACACACCAGGGTGATCAAATGATCTTCCACGGTCTGATGGATCACGGTTACCGCAGGGCCGTCTTCGATCCGGGCAGAACTCTGATCAGCCTCGATGGTGAGTAGATGGGTCCGAGCCCAGGCATCCGCAAGGTGTATGTTCAGCATCTTCGCTACGGCCTCTTTGACGGTCCATACCCGCAAAGCCGCATGAACCGGCCCCAGCGCCGATCGGCTGACGGTTTCCTGTTCGCCCTCGTCCATGAAGAGGTGCCGGCTTTTCAGAACTCTCTCATCGAGCATCTCCACGTCGATGCCAATGGGTTTTTCCCCGGCCACCGCAACGGTAAAGCGGCGGTCGTGGGAGACGGAGCAGTAATACTTGTGGCCGTTTGTAACGGGGCAACACGGGCGGATACCATCTTCAGAGACGGTCACTATTTCCTGGGCCGGAGTGCTGCAATCGTTTCCCGAGAGCTGCCGCGAGAGCCTTTTGCAGGCCAGGCGCGCCGATATAAAATCAACGAGGCGCTTCTTTCCCATTTTTGCAGTCCGCCGGCATTCGTGTTCGGACAGGCAGCGGTCTGAAAAAGGCATCACAGTGGAGCGATCGATCATGGCTAAAGCCGCGCTGTGGCCGGCGATGCGCATTAAAAGCCCAGGGTCCCGAGCGCGGACCCATTCGGGTGGAAGGACCTTCCCGCCGCTCACGTCGCGCATGCGCACCCCTTCGAGCTTTTCGAAAAGTCGGCCCTGGCCGTCCAAAATCCAGATATCGAAGAACAGCAACCCGGACTCGTTCCGTACTGGAAAGATACGGCTCACATAGGTTTCGCCGGGCTTGGTCGGGGCGGCTATCAGTCGCTGCCCGATACCCACCGGAAAGGCCACTATCCCGGCAAAACGCTGAGACCACACGCAGGCAGCGTGAAAGGAGCCGTCCAGGACAAAGGGGGAGCCCAAAAGGAGGTCTGTCCGACCGTCGGTCGGTTCGGGCGCTCGAATTACGGCCAGCGCTCCTTCATGAGTAAGCCGCAAAGGTTCGCGGATGGTTTGAAAAGCGGGCCCGAAGGGCACCAATTCCTTATAGATAAGCTCGGGATCGACACTGAAACATACTCCGTCCAGGGCCGAGGCTAGATCCAGGTCTGCCGGGGCAGGCAGTTCGGCGGCCGGATAAAAACTGAGTTCGGCGTGGACTTTAGTGCGGGTCATAAGGGCGGATTTCGAGGGAGCTTTGGTCAGCAACGAGGCCCGCAGGCCGCCGTCGGCCAATTCCTCCATTTCGCACCAGGCTTCAATGTGACCGCCAACCGACGGCAGTCCAAGAAATCTAACGAATTCCGCCTTTTTTATGCAGCGCACATCCAGGTCTGTCCGGATACAACGCACTCGGTGAGCCAATAGCTCCATGGCTTCGACGGCAGGCAGGACGGCGCGGCCCTGGAAATGGTGATCGGCCCAGTGAAAGGGCACGTCTATCGTCACCGCCACGCGCTGAACCGGCGCTATTGGGGAAAGTTTTTCCATAAATGCAAAGTCTTTTCGTCAATGCCAACCGGTATGCCCTTGGAATTGACCGCGCAGTGTTGGGTAAATCCCGTGCACACGACATCTCCGCTGATCGCATGAGTAATTACATAATCGAACCGCAACTTGACGCGCTCCAGTTTTCCGGGCCGTGTGTGAATGTACATTTCATCGTCATAACGCAGCGGCCGATAGTAATCGAGGGCAGTTGAAATGATCGGGTAGATGTAGCCGCTCTCTTCGATCTCACGGTAGGCATAGGCGGCATCGCGCATCAGCGAGGCCCGGCCGAATTCAAAATATCGCAAATAGTTTGCGTGATAGACCGCATCGGAGCGATCCGTATCGGCGTACAAGGTCCTGAGGCTGCAGCGGTGCCAGACAAGTCCGCTGTTACGGTCCCGCACATAGGAGACATTGTCCTCTAAAGCTTCGGGGATGAAACGCCTGGGCCGCATTTTATACTCCTCTGAAGACAATGCAGCAATTGGTGCCGCCGAAGCCAAAGGCAGTGGAAAGGAAGAATTCGTAAGAGTGCCGACGGGTTTGGTGGGGCACCACATCGATATCCGCCAGTTCGGGATCGGGCCGGTGATTGACCGTAGGCAGTACAAGGCCCCGACTCATGGCCTCGATGCCCAGTACCGCTTCTATGGCCGCGGCCGCACCCAAAGTGTGGCCGACTTGGGACTTGTTGGCGGAAATCGGAATTCGTTCGATAACCTGGCCGAAGACTTCCCGCAGACATTCAATTTCAACCTTATCGCCCTTGGGCGTGGAAGTCCCGTGGGCATTGATGGCCCCGATATCCCGGGGTGCCAGCCCGGCGTCGGCGATTGAGTCTGCGATCGCCCGGATGATGGTCGGTTCATAAGGCATGGTAAAGTGATGGGCATCCGAGGACCAGCCCACCCCCAGCACCTCTGCCCTGGGCGACAAACCCAGAGAATTCACCATCTCTTCGGCTGCCAGCACCAACACCGCACCGCCTTCGGCGAGTACAAAGCCCTTACGGTCGATGCTGAAGGGACGCGAAGCCTGGGTGGGATCATCGTAGGCCCGGTCTCCGGGTTCGACCTTGATGGTGGCCCACATGTTGGAGAACCCCTGAATGATTTCCGGAATGATGCAGGTTTCCACACCGCCGGCGATGACGAAATCGCAATCGCCGTCGCGGATCATGCGTGCCCCGATACCAATGGCGTGGTTTCCCGATGCACAAGCGCCCTGGGGCGAAAAAACCGGGCCGGTAAAGCCCATCTCCATACCGGCCTTGCCTGAGGGCACGTTGGCGCACAGGTTGGGCAGCAGATAGGGACTCACCTTGGTCGGCCCCTTCTGACTCAAGTTCTCGACGGCTACCCGCAGTGCATCGCTGCCGTTGAGGGCAGAACCAACGAGGCAAGCCGTACGTGGCGCAGTCCGGGCATCCATGGTCAATCCGGCATGGGCCAGGGCGCGCTTGCAGAGGACCATGGTCAGAACGACGAAATCGGCATTCCAGTTGGAAGCACCCTTGCGATCTATATGGTTGGAGCGATTCCAGTCGGGAATCTCGCCGACGATGTTGCTGCGCGAGTCGGTTTGGCAGCGTGTAACGCGGCGAAAACCCGCCTCGCCGTTCACGGCCCGACGCCAGGTGGTTTCAAAGTCATTACCTAAGGCCGTAACGGCGTCGTAGCCGACGACAAAAACTTTGCGGTTTAATGGAGCCCTCATTCAAAAGCCTCTGATCAGCATGCGCAACACGAATAGGAAGCGGCTTTTCTACAGTAATCTTTCGAATACGACACAAGCATTACACCCGCCGAAACCGAAAGCGTTTTTGAGCACGTAAGTCTGATCGACAGAGCGACGCCCCTCGGCCACGCAGTCGACTGAAATTTCCGGATCGGGCAGGTAGTTTATGGTGGGCGGCAGCACACCATCCAGCATTCCCTTAAAGGTGAAAATGGACTCGATTGCACTGGAAGCGCCCATGGCGTGACCGAATAGCGATTTATTGGCCGTCACCGGCGGCAATTTTGGGCCAAAAACAGCTTTCAGGGCATCGTACTCCACCTTATCGCCTACCCGCGTGGCGGCAGCATGCGCATTTACCGCATCCACAGCCTGAGGCGGGATCCCCGCATTTTCGATGCTCTCGGCAATGCAGCGGCGGACCGTTTCAAAATTGGGAGCCACCACATGGTATGCATCCGAAGTCATACTCCAGCCTGCAATCGCGATCCGGGGAGCCAGTCCGTGGGCTCGGGCAAAGCCTTCGGACGCCAGGATGACGCATCCTGCGCCCTCGGCTACAACAAATCCGCGCCTGTTAATTGAAAAAGGCCGACTGGCCAGGCCGGGGGTTTCTTCGGGCTGCCCCTCTTTAGGCACATAGGCACCGTTCATTGTGGCAAAGCCGGCCACAATAGGTGCAACCAACGGGAAATCCACTGCGCCGCACAAAACCACGTCGGCCCGATTCTGCTCCAGCAGCATTGCGCCTATAGTGATGGAAGTGATGCCGGTGGCGCACGCCGTTATGGTGCTGACAATGGGTCCCGTGGCGCCGGTAAGCATCGATACCTTTCCCGATACCATGTTGATGCAGGAATTAGGATTGGTGTACGGCACGGGAAGGGCGTCACGGGCGACCATATTGCGGTCCGCTTCGATCACCGCATCCAGCCCGCCGATAGCCGAGCTGTAGGTAACGGCTACTCGAGGAGCCAGGGCAGCGGTGATTTGCAATCCGCTGAGCTCCAGCGCCCGCTGAACTGTAAGCATGGCATATTTGAAAATTGGTGAGATCCAGCGGGCCTGCTCGCGGGGTTTGAGAAAAGAGTAGGGGAGATGATCGATAGCTGGTGCCTGGCCGGCGATTTTCACGGGAAAGCTATCGCTGACCGGAAAACGGGTCAGGCGATCGACCCCGCTGTGCCCCTGCAGAGCCCGTTCCCACTGCTCCTCCAGGTCTATCCCAAGGGGCGAAACAGCGTCATAGCCGATAATCACTGCGCGTCTTGCATTCATCTGATGCTATCATGCCCCTACCAGGGCAGAAACTGGTAGAGTTTGGCGAACATTTCGTAAATCTCGATCCAGTTTTGCAAATCCCTGGCCGATCCCATGTGGGCCCGCTTGTTGACCATTACCCAACTCATGTGGGCCGCACCGTCCTTGCAGGTGGAGCAATCGCGGGTTTCGGAAGTGCAGCAGCGGTGCATGGTCTTTAGATCCGATGCCCAGCGGATGAAATTGGTGAGGTGTTTGGGGCCTGGATCGCGGCGGTCGAGCGGTTGGGTAACCGACGGACACTCCATCCAGCCGAAACGACGTCCCAGCATTTTACCGGTAGTAATGATTTCATGGTAGTATTTGGAGCTGATCATTGTCTTGGGATAGGCGTTCAGCATTGCGTCCATCTCGGCCCGGATATCGACCAGCTCTTCTTCTTTCCAGCTGAATCCCGAGACTCCCTCATCATTGGAGAGCAATTGCACATGAACTTTCAGACCGGCATCCTCGATCTTGCGAATAATGCGTTCCGTCTTGCCGATCTGCTTGGGAGTGATGGTGTAGAGGTAATACGCATAAGGATCGCCCGCATAGTTCCTGCTCGAAATGGAAAATGTATCTTTGCCTCGCAGGACGCGCTCGTCCTCTTCGTCTCCCCAAAGCGAGATACCGACCATCATGTCCGGGAAACGGTCGCGCGGTACCCTGATCAACCCATTCGTGGCGCAGAAGGTGGGCAGGCGCTTATAGAAAGCCTCCACGCGGTCAAGGCACAGCGTGGGCTCACCCCCGATGAGGATAGCCAGGTTGGTGCCGCGGGACTTTTCCCGATCGATAAAACCTTCCCATTTTTCTATATCCATCTCCTCGGGCGCGGCCTTGTGCTCGTCCGAAGAAAAGAAAAAACATCCCTTGCACCGCAGATTGCAGCGGTTTGTCACATCATAAATGGAACTGCGTATATTCAGCTTGGATATTTTCCTGTAGCGTTCATACCAATGGTCATCCAGGAGAGAACTGACGGTCTTCACTGAAACTCCTTGCTTTTCGGCTTACTCCGATACCGAATGGAATCCTTGATTCCTTCTTTAAAGATCAAAGCCCGGAGGCGGCACAGGCCTTCGGCAAAGATTGGTCCCCTTTGAGTAATCCATAACCCACACGGCCAGATAGGTGTCCACATAATCCAACCAGGAGTTGAAACGATCCGGGTCGCAGGCGTGGCGGAACATGCGGGCTGTGACAACTGCGCTGCCGGCCGCGTAATGGCGGCAGTCGGAGCAATCGGTATCGGGCACGCAGCAGGATGCCTCCCGATTCCAGTTCAGATCGGTTCGGTACTGGCGGAACGAGCGTCCCAGACCGATATCGGTCGAATGATTGCAGCGGGGGTAAGAACATCCGAATAATTGGTGCAGCCCCAGTAGATGGGTATGGGCGACGGCATTATAAGGGGAGTAAAGAATGTTTTCCGGGTAGCGTGCCAGCAGATCGAGCATGGCTCTACGGGTCCGGCCCAGCGACTGAGGCGTGTGGCGTAAAACGCCGGAGTAACCCACCGGCGCGGAAAACATGTTGAAGGTGAGCCTGCATCCCTTGCGGGCCAGTGTTTCTGCCACTTCTCCGGCCTCGGCAATGTTGTGCGGCGTGAAAGTATAAACAAAAACGGCCCGCGGATCGCCCTGGTAGTTTTCGATTTGACTGGCGAGCATATGCTTCGCTCTGCGAACTCGCAGGCTGGTTTCATCGTTTCCCCACACGGAGATGTGGATTCTATATCCGATATTATCGGGGATGCGTTTGATTCCGTTAGTGGCAATGGCACCCAGCGGCATTTCATCAAAGCACACCGCCAGCAGCTCGGGTACCAAGGACGGCTCGGCGCCGGCCAGCACCACGTAAGTGATGCCCCGCTCCCGCTCGGCCTTCATCAGAACGCGCCAGACCTCCGGATCATGAATCTCCGCCGCATGCTGCTTTTCACCTTCGAAGTAGTAACAGCCCTCGCAATGGACATTGCAGTGACTGGTCATGTCGTAGGTGGACTCGCGCAGGAAAAAATAACTGCGAACACGCTCCCATCGCTCGCGCACGACCGGATCGGCGATCAGTTCGGAGAACTTCCATTCCCTGTTGTTGGCATATTCAATTGTTGCCGGCGAAGTCGAATGCTTGACGTCCACGAATCTGCTTCCCTGAGCCGCAAAGGATTTATTCTTCCACTTTCCTCAGTAATTCCAGGCTAATCGTCAGAGGTTAGTTTCTTATGAATGTACTGAGAGATAAGACGAAGAGTGACCAGTTTGGGATAATCGTCCTCATCGATTCGAATAGAGTACCGATCCCGCAAAACCAGCGCTACGGTAGCCAGATCCATGCTGTCAATACCAACTTCGTCCACCAGGTCGAGGTCGGGGTCGAAGGTCTCCGGTGTCACATCTTCCAGCTTGAGTTCATCAATAATAATTCCAGCGATCTCGATGATGATCTGATTCAGCTCCGTCCCCAATGGCATGTACATATTTCTCCTTTGCATTTATCCGCATCATCCGGTCTTCGTTGGGAACACCGGATTTTTAGCCTACAGCTGGTACAGGGGCATCAGGAGTCCTGATTAGGGTCATAGTGCCGGTGCACACCACCTCATCGTCTCGTGTTATGCGAAAGGCATACCGACCGTTCCCCTGCCGCAATTCCGTCATCACGTTCAGACGATCATCCGGCGCGATTCTCTGTTTGAAGCGAACCCGGCTAACCTCGACAACTCGCACCGGTCCATCCAGGGCGTGGCGGATGAGTTCGTACACCATGTCGAGCTGTGCTATCCCCGGCAGGACCGGCCAGTCGGGGAAATGGCCGTCAAACCACGAGGCATTCGCGGGCACATGGATCTCGGCCGAAAGGCTTCCATCCTCGCCATTCTCCCAGGCGCTCATGACAGCGCAATTCCAGGTTGGACTTTCTTCGCTTTTCATAGAGTTATTTCATGGATGCCCAGTTGGCTTCAGGAGTACCAATTGGCGATCGGTCGGTTTGAGCTCAACCGGCAGCTGTTCTCCTAATCCTGTATGAAATAGTAGTCTAAATAGTAGATTAGTTCCCGTTGAAAGACGGTGACAAATTAATATTTTATGCGGTATTTATTGTCAAGTCAGAAAGAATTTCTAACCTGTCGCTAATCTGAATCGCCGCTTGCCTTGGCCGCTGCCGCTGGTATATAAAAAACTGCTTTACTCACCTTTTGGCCGGGCTCAGCAGCATCGGCATGAACGGAATAATTTGGATGAGTGTGAGTTTTGAGCTTAACATGAAAGTTGCCTTCCACGACCTGGACCCCCTGCAAGTGGTGTGGCACGGCAACTACTTAAAATATTGCGATATAGTCAGATTTGGCCTATTCGCTGCCCGGGGAATCGATCTGCATGCCTATATGATCGAGAAGCAGATCGCCTTTCCGGTCACGCGCACGTCGCTCAAATATATTTCTCCGCTCCGTGCCTTTGATGAATTCGTCTGCCGGGCCACCGTGATTGAGGCGATATATAAAATCGGGATGGCCTTTGAGATCCGCAAGACGGACGGCGACATTCTCTGCGCCCGCGGCAGCAGCGAACAATTGGCCGTGCGCTACCCGTCGATGGAACTGGAGTTTGGCATTCCGGAGGATATCAGGCAGGCTTTGGAATGTGTCTGATCATGGACCGTACTTACGGCAATGCCTTCATCTTCGGCTACGAACGCGTGGCGGCATGGTCGGACTTGTTGGACCAAATCAATGTCTTCCCAGTACCCGATGCGGATACGGGACGCAATCTCAAGATCAGCCTGGCGGCCCTTCGCCATATGAGCGACAGGCCCGCCCTGGTGCGACAGCAAATTTTGAGGACCGCTACCGGCAATGCCGGCAATATCGCCGCCGCTTTCATTCATGAACTCTTGAAAATAGAAGGACCTGCAGCGCTGACCGATGCCATTCATAATGGGGCATTGCTGGCCCACAGAGCGGTGGCCGACCCAAGACCCGGTACCATGCTCACCTTGTTTGAAGTCCTGGCTCAAGCTGTCCCGGCATTTCCAATACCGTTCTCCGATTGGGACCTGGGGAGCATTGTCGGCCTGCTGGAAAAGTGCGTGAGCGATACCAGCGAGACCCTGCCTGAGCTGCGGCAAGCCGGCGTCGTGGACTCCGGCGCCCTGGGCATGTTCATATTCCTGGAAGCTTTTCTGGATTCCCTTTCGGGGCGCGCGAATCATAGCCGTCCAATTACCGACAGGTTTGAAGGCAGGCTGAAGATCTCCAATGCCTGGCATCCGCAAGCTCTTCATAAACAATATTGTGTCAGCGCCGTGATCCAGCCGGAAGGGCACTCCGATGAGGGACGACGCCGTCTGGCGAGCCTGGGCAACAGCCTGGTAGTCAGCGAGACAGAAGATCTATTGAAAATGCACTTGCACACCGATGACTGCGAGGCGCTGCGGTCCGGCCTGAGAGAGATCGGCCGGGTGTTGGATTGGACCGAAGAAAAGATCGCTCCAGGGCGGTCGCCTGCCGACCAAGCCGCCCAGCCGGTGCATATCATGACCGATGCAGCCGGTTCCGTCACATTGGAAGATGCCCGTGCCCTGGGGATGACCTTACTCGACAGCTATCTTGTGGTGGACGATCGATCGTATCCTGAAACCTTGTATCCGCCAGCCGCGCTTTATACTGCGATGGTCGGCGGGCAAAAGGTTTCGACGGCCCAGGCATCCGCCTTCCAGCGGCACCAATCCTATTTGAGCGCAGTCAGCCGATTCCAACGCGTCCTTTACCTTTGTGTTGGATCGGCGTATACGGGCAATTTTGAAACTGCAAGATCCTGGCAGGCAACTCACGATCCCGCCGGGCGCCTCACGATTATTGACACCGGAGCGGCTTCGGGACGGCTGGGAATTGTTGCATTGTCCACGGCCGGCTACGCACGACACAGCAAGGATCCGGAAGCGGTAGTGCACTTTGCCCAGCAGGCGGTCGCCCAAAGTGAGGAACTCGTATTCCTGGATCAGCTCAAGTACTTGGCTGCCGGCGGGCGTATATCCAAAACAAGCGGCTTTTTCGGCGATCTGCTTCATATGAAGCCGATCATCACGCCCACGGCGTATGGGGCAGTGAAAGTGGGTGTGGTTCATACGCGGGAAGGTCAACTGGCCTTCGCTCTGGCACGGCTGAAAAGCCGCTTCAATCGAAGCGAATCCCCGTTGATATTATTGCAGTATTCGGATAATCAAGTCTGGGTTGAAACGCAGGCTGCCAGGGAGATTCGATCACTGCTTCCAACTGCCGGAATCCTCTTTCGCCCACTCTCCTTGACTTCCGGGGCTCACATGGGGCCGGGCGCCTGGGCCATTGCCTTTTTGCCCGGGGTTTTCGATCGACAGGAATTGTCCATGGATCTAGTTAAGCACTCTGCGTTGAAATGATGGCGGTTGAATCCAGTGATGAGTAAAGGAAAAGACCGTTTTGCCGTCATCATCCCGGTATACGACCACGGCCGCACGGTTAAGGCCGTAGCGACGGCTGCTTTAGCTTTAGGATTTCCGGTTCTTGTAGTGGACGACGGCTCTACGGACGGATGCGATCCGAGTCTCGAATCCATTGAAGGCATACGATTGCTGCGACATCGCGTCAATCGGGGAAAAGGGGCTGCCTTGATGACGGGGTTCAGGGCCGCCGCCGAATATGCCGACTGGGGCATTACACTGGATGCCGATGGACAGCATTTTCCCGACGATGCTCATGCTCTGATGGATGCCATTCCTCCCGGCCGCCGGCCGATTATCCTGGGCCGCCGATTGCAGATGGCGGCCGAAGGGGCGCCGTGGACAAGCCGGTTTGGCAAAGAGTTTTCCAATTTCTGGATTCGGATGGCCGGCGGACCACGGGTTACCGACAGCCAGAGCGGGTTTCGCATATATCCATTGCCTGAGGTGATGCAATTGGGTGTCCGCGCACAACGATATCAGTTTGAAATTGAAGTGCTCGTTAAAGCTGCCTGGTCCGACATCGAAGTGGTTGAAGCGCCCATAGGCATCAGCTACCCGCCTGGAACCGAGCGTGTGTCCCATTTTCGACCCGGAATGGATTTTTGGCGTAATACCACCACCTTTGCGCGCCTGATAACACGCCGGGTGGTACTGGGGCGGCCCCGGCCAATTCTTTGAGAGGAGCATTTCGTAGTTGATGCAAAGGTTTGCGGAGCCATGAGCGGACTTTTTTATGCCGGCTTGGCCGCACTATCGAATATCTTCGGCGCCTGGCTTTTCGCGCTCACCGCCCGGGGTATTGCTGCAGGCTATTTCCTTTTCTGCCCCCGGCGGGTGTCCAACAGCGCTCGTTTTTACCGCGTCCTGTTTGCCGACCGGAACAGATTTTACAGCTGGTTGTGCGCCTGGCGCCAGTTTCAGAATTTTACAACCGTTTTCCTTGATCGCTATTTGCTGCGGGACAGTGGCGCAGTCACCTTTACATCCCAGGGACGGGAGTATCTGACAGAGGCTTTGGAGCAGGGGCGTGGCGGGATCCTGCTCATGTCCCACATGGGCAACTGGGAATTGGGAGCGCGCTTGTTGCGCCGTATGCTCCCGCAGTTGCAGCTGATGTTGTTCATGGGGCAGCGTGCGAAAGAGCAGATCGAGCGGCTGCAAAAAGAAGATCTGGCTGCAAGCGGCATCCGCATTCTAGCAGCTGACCACGATGCCGATGCACCCTTCGCCCTGGTCGAGGGAGCTGAGTTTGTGCAGTCCGGCGGGTTTGTTTCCATGGCCGGAGATATCGTATGGCGGCCCGATCAAAGAAATGTGCCGGTTTGCTTTTTGGAGCATACGGTGCGGTTGCCTGAGGCGCCGTTTATGCTGGCCCTGCTGTCGGGTGCGCCTCTATATGTTTTTTTTGCTTCGCGGCGGGGACGGGGACAGCATCACTTTTCCATTTCCGCACCGATAATGGTCGCGGCCGAACACCGTGCGCAGCGCAGGCAGGCCGTTCTCCGTGCTGCTCAGGCATATGCCGACCTCCTCGAAGACCAGGTCCGGCGCAATCCTCTGGAGTGGTACCATTTCGAGCCCTTTTTAGGCACGGAAGTCGAGGAGTATTTGTCAAACGATCCTGAGCAGACGCTCGATACAAAACAGGTTGAATCGTAAAGAGGGCGTACCGAACGCTTGAGGGATAATATTGGATATGACACGAGATGAAATCCAGGCAAGAGTTTTGAACATCTTTTCCGAACGGTTCGAGATTTCCCATCCCGGTCTGGACGAGGACTTGAGGGAGGTCTATGAGTTTGACAGCATCGATGCAATCGAGTTGCTGCGGGAGATCGAGTTGATGCTCGGGACGGGCTTGACCATTAAACAGAAGAAATCGGCCATGCATATCCGCACCATCAACCAGATCATCGATTATGTAGCGACACTGGCCGATACACTGGCCGCAAAATGAAAACCCCTCATTTTTCAATGCAGAACAGGCAAAAATTATGAGTCGCAGGGTTGTTATAACCGGCTACGCAGCGATTACGCCCATCGGCAATACCAGGGAGAAGATCGTTCGCCACTTGACCGAAGGCATATCGGGGGTCAAGTCGATGCGCAGTGACGGCCTTCTCACAAATCAGATTCACTCGGGCGTTTTCGGCACGGTGGATTACCCCATATATTACGATTTCAAGCGCCATTTCCGCAAGACAATGGGGCCGGTTGCCTTTTACGCTTGCCAGGCGGCCAAGGAGGCTTTGGCCGCTTCAGGGCTGAGCGAAGAGTTCATCACGTCCGGCAGAATGGGGGTGGCTTTTGGTTCGACCCATGGCAGTCCCACCGTGCAGCGTGAAATCTACCGTGTTTATTTCGGTGACGGCGATGCCAAATTGAGCAGTATCGGCGCCGTCGACTATCTCAAATCCATGGTGCACACCACGGCGGTGAATATCACAAAGATGTTCGGCATTACCGGGCGGGTAATATCGTCTTCCACCGCCTGCACCACCAGCAGCCAGTCAATCGGGTTCGGCTACGAAGCAGTGAAGTTCGGCATGCAGGATGCCATGCTGTGCGGCGGGGCCGACGAGTACGATACCACCACAGTGGCGGTCTTTGACAACCTGCTGGCCTGCTCCACCGAGTTTAACGACACGCCCCATCTGACTCCGCGGCCTTTTGACGTGCGGCGAGACGGCCTGGTAGTGGGGGAAGGGGCCGGTGCCGTGGTACTGGAAGAATATGAAAGCGCAAAACGCCGCGGCGCCGTTATTTTGGGCGAGATTCTGGGTTTTGCCTGCAACAACAACGGCGGCGACCTGATCCTGCCGAACATGGACGGCATAGTGCAGACAATTCGTCTGGGGATGGAGAACGCCAATATAAGCGCCGATCAGATCGACCTGGTGTGCGCCCACGCCACGGCCACCAAGATGGGCGACGCCATCGAAGCTCAGGCCATCGGCAAGACATACGGTGAAGGACCTTTGGTAACGGCCCTGAAAAGCTATATGGGACATACCATGGGTTCGTGCGGTGCAATTGAAACGATATTGACCCTGATGATGATGCACGAGGGCTTTGTTGCTCCCACATTGAATCTGGACGAAGTGGACGAGCGCTGCGCGATGATCCGGCATGCACGCAAGCTGACCGAGAGAAAAATCCGTACCGCTGCCGTCCAGAATTTCGCCTTCGGCGGTGTCAACACCAGCCTGATCCTGCGGAAAACGGAACCATGAGCGACATACCATTTGTCCACACCCCCGGCCGGCGCCAATACCCGAGTTGGTTTTTCAAAGTGGTCGACCTCATCGTGACGTTGCTGCTGTGGATCTATTTCACAGTCGGTTTTGTCGTGTTCTTTGCGCCTTTCTATGTGCTTGCGGCTATATTGAATTCCGAGCGAGGGCGATCCTTTCAGAGATTGAACCATTTTTTCTACCGCGGCTTTTTCCGGCTCTGCCGTCTCACAATACCACGGCATAAATGGGTCATCGATCCGGCCGTGGCAGCCGTGCGCTCGGCTGTTGTAATTTGTAATCACGTCTCTTATATCGATCCGCTACTGATGATTTCGCTCTTTCCCCGGCACACGACCATTGTCAAAAACCGGCTGTTTCAGATACCGATTTTTGGCTGGATGCTGAAGATGTCGGGTTATCTGCCCGCCGATGCCAAAGGCCCTTTGGCTGAGCGCATGGTGGAGCAGTTGGACGGCATGCCGGGCTTCATAGCCGGGGGGGGCAACCTTTTTGTATTTCCGGAAGGAACGCGCAGCCGCAACGGTTTCCTGGGGCCCCTGAACCCCGGCGCCTTCAAAATCGCCAGGCTGTGCCGCGCTCCGCTGGCCGTCGTCCGGATAGAAAACAGCGATCGGCTATTTACTCCGGGCAGGTTTCTGTTCAACACTTGCCGTGAAAACACGATTACGGTTCGGCTGTTGGCCCGGGTGACTCCGTCTTATGACAGCCCCGATTTCTCAGTCAAGGAATTGATGGCCCGGGTGCGCGCGCTGCTGGAAGCGCCCGCAACAACGGATCCGCTGCAAGAACTGTCTTTGGCGAAATAGGTTTCAAAACAAAAAGAAGGTGCAATGAAAATAGTTTTGATCTCCATGCCTGATGTGGCTGCGGTCATTATGCACGAGGCAGCCTTCCACATGCCCAATCTGGGTATCGCCAGTCTGGGCGCAAACATCGATCCAGGCCATGATGTCTATATCATCGATCTGATCCGCAAGCGCCGCAACGTACGCGGTTATCTTCAGCGGGCCTTGGGGAAGATCAAACCCGACGTGGTAGGTCTCTCCTCGATGACCTGGCAATTCGGTACCTGCGTGAAATTGGCGCGGCTGATCAAACAATGGTTCCCCGAAGTGCGCATTGTTGTCGGCGGCTACCATCCCACCCTGATGTACGAGGAGATCGCCCAATCGACCGACGCAAAATGGTTCGATTTCATGATCCGCGGCGAGGGTGAAGAGGCTTTCCGGCGCCTGGTAAATGCTCTCAACGGGAAAGACAATGTCGCGCAGATCCCATCTGTATCGTATCGCCGGAATGGCGCCTTCGTGCACAATCCCAGAGGTGAGTTGCTGGACCTGGCACGTTTGAAAATGCCCATCCGCGACAAGCGCCGCCTCACCTGGGGCTATCACATAATGGATCGCTCCGTGGAGGTAATCGAAACCTCGCGCGGCTGCACGCGCACGTGCAACTTCTGCAGTATCCGACACATGTACGGTCAGTCTTTCCGGCCTTTTCCCATCGAAAGAGTCCTGGCCAACATTGATGACATCTACTTCAACAGGAGATGTCGCTGGATCTTTGTGGCGGATGACAACATGGTGCTTTCGCCCCCACGTGTAATGGAATTGTGCGAAGCAATAATTTCCCGCGGCTACCGGAACCTTAATTTCGTTGTCCAGGCCGACTGCGTGACGATGTCCCGAAACGAAGAGATGGTTCGTAAAATGGCTGAGGCCGGCTTTAAGACCGTGTTCCTCGGTATTGAAAACGTCTCGAAGGAGAACCTTGCGACCGCCAGGAAGGGCGATATCGTCAATGCTTCCCGCAAAGCCGTCGAACTTTGCCATAAGTACGACATCATGGTGACGGCCGGTATGATCTTCGGCTTTCCGGACGACGATGAGACGGACATTATTGCAAACTATGAATTTCTCAAATCCATCGAAGCCGACACCTCCTACTGCCAGATTCTGACTCCATATCCCAAGACGGGAATACGTCAATATTTGCTGGACGAAGGGCTGGTTACAAATCCGGATAACTTCTCCACCTACAACGGCATCTGGGCCAATGTACGCACTCGTCATCTGGACTCCGATACCTTGCAGTATCTAGTTTGGTATCAACGTCAGATTATCATGGGCTGGTGGGAGCCTTCGAGACACGTGCGAGCCAGAGGGCCTATATGGACCGGGATTTGGCTCTATTTCGCGAGGCCGATCTTTAAGGTGGTTCTTGGCCGTATGCTCAGGCGGCATGGGTGGCGGGGACGCTTCGATCGCGAGATTGCGCGTTTGGGGGAAGTCAATCGCTTTCCAGAGTTGGACCTGAAAGTTTAACTTCCAGATTTGGCGCCGTTAGAGTCCAAAGGGACCGATTCTATCAGGCTCATTCTAATCTCATATCCTCCGAGGCCATAGGCCTTGAGCAGCACACGGGAGGGCATCACGCCTGCCTGGAGATCTTCCCGGGCCACAGGCGAGATGGTTCTGGCAAGGCGGCGACTTGCATTATAAAGCCGGATCTCCCAAAGGCCATCGGGCTTCAGGACGATATCCTCCCGACCTCCATCGAGACAAGGGTAGCGGCAGATCCAGGACGCATCTTTCGAATACCCGGCGGCGATGGACGGCTTTTCGGGCGCCAGAAACAGCAGCGAGATATCCTGGACTATGCCCTCGGCCATGCCCGGCTTGTCCAAAGGAGGTAAAGCCCTCCGGATCTTGATGCCGCCGTCGAAATCGGCCTCGAAAAGCACCAGCCCCTCGATGGTCATCAGCACGCAGTGAAAAGTCCTTTGCTCTGGAGAGAGCTGAACGACCCCCATCACGGTCTGTTTCGATCCAACAGGGGGGAAGATCTCGAGGGCGTGGACGAACTGCCGGTTCCCATGAGGAAAAATAGCGCCGCAGGCTGATATGCGAGCTGCTGCGGCGTTGTTTTCAGTCGTGCGGATTTCAGGCAGACGAGCGCATGCCGCAATCATGAGCACCGTCAAGAGCAGTAGATGCGCTGGTTTCATTGGCTATCTTGGAAAAGGGTGTCTTCGATTTTCGCATTGAGTACAGTGTTCGTGAAAATCAATTTCGTGAAGGCGTTCTCGCTTTCGTAGATTGTGACGCTCTGCATGACTCCCGGCTGTGACCCCAATTCCAGGACTATGCGCTGGATTACCTTCTGAAATGCGCTCTCCCTGGGAACGAGGACGATGTGTTTTCCCGGCTCAAGGTGGGCCTGGAACATGGGATTTTCGTCGAAACGCCCCGCCAGCCATTGGGTGATCTCTCCCACGACCATCTGCATGGCCTCCAGACCGGGACCTTTCTCTTCGTGAAAACCGGATTCGCCGGTGGATACAAATCGCCGCACGCGACCGTTGTGCACCGTCATGATACTTCGTACCGGCGATCGATATTCCCATCGAAGCGACTGGGGAGCCTGATAGTAAAACGCGCCTTTGGAGACCAGAGGTTTGGCCAGAATGGGCAGATGCTTCTCCTGGACGAATTCTGCCTGGATAGATGTGATAGTGCCGGCTGCAGTCTTGAGCTGCTCCCAACTGTCCGCCCAGCCAATGCAGAAAAGCGACAGCACCAGTACGAACAACTGAATTTTGCTTTGTTTGATTCGCAAGCTCAGAACATGCCCCCATTAACGCTGATGACCTGGCCGGTTATGTACGAAGCATCTTCAGAGCAGAGGAAGCGGACTGCCCGGGCAACCTCTTCGGGAGTCCCAAGGCGGGCCATGGGGATCATGCCCTTGATCTTCTGGACCGGAGCGTCCTTGATCATTTCGGTCTGGATCAAGCCGGGCGCCACTACGTTCACCCGAATGCCAAGGCGGGCCACTTCGGAGGCAACGGAACGGCTGGCGCCGATCAGACCGGCCTTGGCCGCAGCGTAATTGGCCTGGCCCCGATTGCCGACCAGGGCGGCCACCGATGCAATCGATACGACGGCTCCTCTCCTTTGAACCACCATCTTCTCCAGCGCGGGCCGGGTGACGTTGTAGAAGCCCTGCAAGGTGATATCGATGACGCTGCGCCATTTGTCCTGCGTCATCATCACGAACAACTCGTCGGCTATGCGCCCGGCATTATTGACCAGGATGTCAAGTGATTCGTATGTGGCGAAGATCTTCTCCATGGCGAGTTGGGTGGCTCCATAGTCGGATACGTCGAATCGCATGCATATCCCGCTGCTGCCCTGTTGTTCTACCAGGGACAGGGTTTCCGATGCGCCGTCGGCATCGGAAAGATAGTTCACGATCACCTGATAGCCGCTTTTGGCCAACTCAACGCAGATGGCGCGGCCGATTCCCTTGCTGCCACCGGTGACCAGCGCCACCGGAGGATTTGCACCCTCATTCATAATGGAGCCTCAGGATAAGTTTATTTTCGATTGTGTGCTTGGTCCGTTAATCTTTCGCCGATTGATCGGCCTGCATCAACTGGAGAGTTACCTCCGCCGCGATCTGGTTGCCTATCCTGGCGACGCCTTGTATCTCCCGGAAATTGTCGTATTGGAATTGGTTGTGGGCTTCGATGGTGATGGTCGTTCCGAGGGGGATGCAATCGACGTGCAGCCGCGCCGACTTGATACCCACTATCCACCCGCGGGTATCACTTTCGGGGCCATCACGCCGGATGAGTTCCAGGCCGTTGTTGAGAGCAGCTGTCTGCGCCACCAGCTCGATAAGCACTAGAGGATTGGTCCCGGAACCGTTCGTCAACGGCCACTTTTCAGTTACCACAGCCACAGCTGTCGCCTGTCGATCGTCAACAGCGACGATCTCTGAGATCAGCAGCATACGCCCGCGATGCGGCACGAGTGTCTCAATGGTCATCTGGCCGGTTGGCATGTCTATCCTGGAATCTGTGAAATAATTATATAGAAAACCCGCCGGGGATAGGCTAAAACGATCACACCTGTCAGATGTACTCTAAATCATATGGTAAGTAAACTTCTAAAACCCCTCAAGGAAATGGATGCCGCCCGGAAACGGTTACATGCGGTACATCCTTGGACGTGATATGGAAGAGTTGATCGAAAAGCTAAAAGTCAAAATCATCGAAATCTTGAACCTGACGGATGTCAAGCCGGCAGATATTCCGGAAGATCGTGACCTGATGGCCGGCGGTCTTGACATAGATTCCATCGACATGCTGGAACTAGTTATTATGCTCCGCAAGGATTACGGGGTACACATCAAAAACAAGGAGCAAGCCAAACAGGTTTTTGCTTCCCTGCGAAGCCTGGCCGCTTACATTCTGGAAACTTCTCCGGGGCTCGCCAATTGAGGGGGGCGCCAATTTACATTTCCGGTATGGGCATTGTCAGCGCCCTTGGGAATGGCGTGGCTGAAACGACCGAGGCTCTGAAGAAGGCGCGATGCAATTTGCGGCCCATTACCCTGTTCGCCCTCAAATCAGCCGCTCCCATGCCTGTGGGAGAGGTCAAGCTCGTCGAGGCCGATCCGGCCCATCCGTTGCCGCGAACCCACCAACTGGCCCTGATGGCTGCCGACCAGATCCTCGCAGGCAAAGGCCTTGCCCCTGATGCCATAATAGTGGGCACCACCACCGGCGGCATTCTCACTACGGAAGAACTCCTTGAAAATGGCATTACCGATCCCGATAGCTACCGATATCATGGAGTGGGATCGGTGGCCGAAGTACTGGCCGGAAGCTACGGGTGCAGCGGCCCGCTGATCACCGTATCGACTGCCTGTTCTTCGGGCGCCGCGGCCCTCTTTCTCGCCGGGGAAATGTTGCGAAGCGGCAGGGCCCGGCGAGTGCTGGCAGGCGGCGTTGACAGCCTCTGCCGTCTGACCTACTTCGGTTTCAACTCGTTACAGCTGATCGATCCAAATGGAGCGCGCCCCCTGGACCGCGAACGCAACGGCCTGTCCCTGGCCGAAGGGGCGGCCCTGCTGCTGCTGACGACCGAGCCGGAGGCCGATGCTGCTCTCCAATTACTGGGCGCCGGCCTTTCATGTGACGCACACCACCCAACAGCGCCACTTGCCGACGGCCAAGGGGCGCTGGCTGCAATGCAGGCGGCCCTTGCCGACGCCGGACTGGATCCCGCGGCGATCGATTATATCAACCTCCACGGCACCGCTACACCGGATAACGATCTGGCTGAAGCCGGAGCGATCCATTCCCTTTTCGGCGATAGCCCGCCGCCTCTTTCCTCGATCAAAGGAGCGATGGGCCATTCGCTGGCCGCCGCCGGTGCCATAGAGGCCGTCGTGGCCGCCATCGCCGGCGATCAGGGCATTGTCCCGGCAAACGTGGGCTTCGGTAATATCGATCCGGCGTTGAACCTGGTACCCGTAACCAAATCCTTGCGTGCACCTGTAAATACCGTGTTGTCCAACTCGATCGGCTTCGGGGGCAATAATGCCGCCGTGGTAATCGGAAGGCGGCAGGATCTGAATTGTAGATCCCCGGAACTGCCTCGCCCGTCCTTCACTGTGACATCAACGGCCTGCCTGACCGGTGCCGGCCATATGCGGGAGACATGGGAGTCGTTTAATGCCGGTCGCCGGTGCAACGGCTGCCTGGACGAACGCATTGCGACTGAAGCCTTGCCGCCGAGAACGGTCCGGCGGTTGAAAAGGCTGCCCAAACTGGCTTTGGCACTGGCCCAGAACGCCTGCCGAAACATGCCCGCCGGGCGCAGGCCTGCCGCCGTCAGTCTCGGCACGGCCTGGGGCGCTATGTCCGAGACGCATGACTTTCTTCATAAGTTGTTCGAAACCCGTCAGGAGTTTCCATCACCAACCGATTTCATCGGTTCGGTGCATAATGCGCCTGCCGGCCAGATTGCCATGATGCTGGGCGCCAAAGGGGCCAATGTAACCGTTTCGGGCGGTGACGCCTCTTTCGAGCAAGCCTTGTTGACCGCCGACCTGTTGGCGCACTCGGGTTCCGACCCGATTTTGCTGATTGGCGTTGACGAGGCCCACCCGGTCCTGTCGCCCCTGTTCGACGGCTCGGTGGGCGCGGCGGATGTCCCGGCAGACGGCGGGGGCGCCCTGGTGCTCGAAAGCGAATGCAGCCATCGCGGGCCGAAGGTGGCTCTTTTGGAATATCGATTTTGCCAGGACACGGACTGCGTGGCTGGATTGGTCGAGCGTCTGGGCGGGGCGGATGTTTTCGGCCGCGATTACGGTGCGATCCTGGCCGGTCTGCCGGCCGGTTGTTACACTCAGGCTGCCGGTCAGTTGGCGAGTTTTGTTTCGCAAATCAATTTTAGCGGTCCGGTCATCGACTACCGTCGCATCGTCGGTCAATTCGGCTCGGCTTCAGCGGTGGCGGCTGTACTTGCAGTTAATATGGTCAGCTGTGGAATTGTTCCCGCTTCTTTTTCCGATGGATCCGATTTGCTCCTTAACGACAGAGGGATTCTGGTGTTGGGATTGGGTACCTATCTCTCGGCAGTAAAGGTTTCTCTGCAATGAAGGTGCTGCTCGTTTCTGCCAACACGCTTCGGGAACCTTATCCGGTTTATCCCCTCGGACTGGATTATGTGGCAGGCGCCATTGCCGCAACGCATGAGGTGTGCTGCCTGGACCTGAACTGCCTGGAAGAGAATGGCGGTCTGCCGCATGCGGTTCGGGCCTTCGATCCGGATGTTATCGCTCTCTCGCTTCGAAATATCGACAACAACGATGCTCTGAATCCTCAGGGATTCATGGCGCACTATCTCCAGGTGACCAGTGCCCTGCGGAGTTGCAGCGCTGCCCCCATCGTTTTGGGAGGAACCGGTTTCACAATCTTTCCTCATGAATCGATGCGCCTGCTGGGGGCCGATTATGGCATTATCGGCGAAGGTGAACGGCTTGCAGAGCTCCTTCAAGCTTTGGAAAAGGGAGATGATCCGGGCGTGCTTGCGGGGGTGATCGTCGGCGATGCGCCTGTCCCGGATCCTGCCCCCTGGCCCTCATCCGTGGCGCGCCGTTTTGATCCCGGGGGTGCCCATCTCGATTTCTATTTGCGCAACGGCGGAATGCTCAATCTGCAAACCAAGCGCGGTTGCCCTTTTCGATGTGTCTATTGCAGCTATCCCTATATTGAGGGCCGGGCCATGCGGTATGAGCCGCCTGAGCAGATTGCCCGGACGGCGATTGAGCTCCAGGAGGCCGGGGCACGGTACCTTTTCATCACGGATTCGGCTTTCAATGCCGATATTGCCCAAAGCTTGGCCGTGGCACGGGCCATTAAGAAGGTGGGGCTGACCATTCCCTGGGGAGGTTTTTTCGCCCCAGTACCCATGCCGCCGGACTATTTCAAAGTCCTGGCAGAATGTGGTCTAAAGCATGTGGAGTTCGGCACGGAGTCCCTGTGCGATGCCGTGCTTGCAAGCTATCGAAAACCGTTTTCGGTCGGTCATGTGTTTGCGGCCCACGAAGCCGCCAATGCCGCCGAACTCAACGTAGCCCATTACTTCCTGTTCGGAGGTCCGGGAGAGACGACGGAGACGCTGGCTGAATCCTTTTCCCATATGGAGATGCTCGAGAAAGCGGTTTTGTTCGTGTTTTGCGGCATGCGCATCTATCCCCACACTTCCCTTTACGAGATCGCGTTACAGCAGGGACAGCTCTCCCCTGAACAAAACATCATGGAACCGGTATTCTTCCAGCCTCAATCCATGACCCTGACCGACATTGCAAAACAAATTGAAGAGCACGCCCGGGGAAGGTACAATTGGGTTCGCGCGGCAGGCGGCGAAACGACTAACCGGATCCTGGCTCGACTGTACAAGCGAGGTCACACCGGCCCACTCTGGGAATATTTGATCCCTTTGTGGGATGATTAATTTGGCGATGTCAAGGATTCAACTTGATGCATTGTTGAGATCAGTCACTGTTCGAGGTAATCGCTTCAAATCCGATATTGTTGACTTTCCATGATTTGTCCTTTTCAAAATATTGCCATTTTTGTTTAAAAGAAATTGTCTGAAGGATGGGTGATGCCATCCGCCAGTATTGGATACTCATAATTACCGAGGCCTGATTTGTCTTTTCATCGACTTGAATGTCTCTTATCTCATACTCCGTCATCCGGATTTTTCCGTTAAACCTGTCCGCCTCGGACCAGAAATTTTCTTTTTTGTCCAGACTGACAAAAGCAGACGCCTGCTTGTAATCCTGAAATCTGAAAGCCTGATTAAAGGCCTCTACCGAGTCTTTTAATTTCTTGTGGTCTTCCTGGGTTAATGCGGAGGAAGCCACGGCCGCTGTAAGTTTCGTGCCTTGAATGGCCGCCTGGCCGATCAAAAGCGGTGTGCAGGAAACCGAACACAACAGAACTAATAAAACTGGAAATAGAGTGAGACTCGGTGAATCGGCTTTTTTGTCTTTTTTCATAATCTACCCGAATTGATTGAAATTCCCCATGACATAACCGAAATTGTGCAGTACCCCATGTGCTCCGCACACAAACTGAATGTCGGGATCGGACGCTTGCCTGAAAACTCCCGTTGCATCCGGCCTCCCCCCAAAAACGGTACAGTTTTTTAATTGAACATTCAAGCCTTATCCCTTTGTGGAAAGCTTTGAATACTCTATCATACATGAGTGTATGTTATTTTATTCAGTTCAGCCGACCGGGCTCCCGGATAGTTCTGCCGCAACTTGCACGCTCGATTTTTGCATGGCATTATCCGTGGCCAACAGCTTGAACTTATTATTCCGGGAATACAGGAAAGGGGGTGTCCTATGCGTCGAACGACCATATATGCCGTTTGGATGTTAATCATTTACCTGCTTCTTTCGCCGGCTATGCCCGTAATTGCCGGGCCCGCCGAGGAATCGACTGTTCAGTCTGCGATAAGCGTCATGAATGAGGCAATGGAAATACCCGAAGATGCAATCCCTACCAATCTTCTGAACAATGCATATGGGATCGCCATCTTCCCCGAACTGGTCAAAGCAGGTTTCATTGTCGGGGGCAGATACGGTAACGGTGTTTTGCTGTTGAAGCAGGAAAATCAGACATGGAGCAACCCGGTTTTCTTTCGGCTGACGGGAGGAAGCATAGGGTGGCAGATCGGTGCACAACTCAGCGACGTCATACTGGTCTTCATGAATAAGAGAAGCCTCGATTCGATCGCAAGCGGCCAGTTTACTCTCGGTGCCAATGCATCATTGGCGGCAGGTCCGGTCGGCAGGAATGCGGAGGCCTCTACCGACGTGATGCTGAGGGCCGAGATCCTTTCGTACTCGCGGACCAGGGGACTTTTCGCCGGGGTATCGCTGGAAGGAGCAGCGGTCCAGGTTGATTACGGCGCAACGTCGGCGTTTTATAATGTGCCCGGTATTCTGCCTGTTGAGGTGTTCAGAAACAGTTTCATCGCTGCCCCCAGGGTTTCGGCTGAACTGAAGAATTTACTGGCTCAATACTGCAGGATGTGAATCGGAGGCGGTAAATGTTCCTCCCTTGCTCATGATCATTTTTCCTTCACCCGCACGGGAAAATCAGGCACCGGGTTTTCCGGTTTCCGAACGGGAACCGGGGAGGGGCCGAAGGATTTGGGTGGCGGCATGGTCTTATACCATCCCATTTGCCGCCCTTTTTAGGTTCGCCAATCCGAAGCTTTTAACTCGAAACAGTTTTTTTGCCTCCTCAACCGGTCAAACGCGACAAGTTGGAACATTTTGAAATCAGCAAATTTGTTTGACTTACAGCTCTCTGATAATCAGGAGTAAGCTGTAAACAAGTTGCGGTCCCAAATTTATTCACTACTTCCTATTTTCAGAATCCTAACGCGAACGAGAAAGGTGTTGACAGGCTTTTGGGCCGGTTTTAGAAGTAACCAGTTTTACAAGTCATCTTTCAAAATAGGAGGAAGGAATGAAAAAGTCAGGCATTTTGCTGCTGGCAATTGCGATTGTATTATCTGTGGAGACCTATTCTTTTGCTCAGGCACAGACATACGCAATTGGTGCCGATATAGCTTTGAAGGTCGATTACTTGCACTTTTTTGACAGCAGTATCAAGGATGCCAAAGCAGATAATGGGGTCTTTGTTGGCGTTGAGTTCTATAAGCAGTTGCTTTTCCCGAATTTTTACCTTGGGGTCGAAACTGGATGGGGCGGAACAAATGGAACAGTTTCAGGGGCCTTTGCCGGATATTCGGCATCGGTTGATACCGAGATTGCTTATGTTCCTATCGAGCTTAATGCCAGATATGTAATTCCGGTTAGCCAATGCCTGAATTTCGCAATTGGGGGCGGAATTTCCGCAAACTGGATGTACACCGATCTTACGGGGAATGTGCTGGGTGTGAGATCCAGCATCAACGACAGTGAATGGCTCTTCGGCGGGCAATTCTTCGGAGAACTTAATTACAGGCCCAGCAAGTGCTGGGAACTTGGTCTGGACGTGAAATACCAAATCACCACGGAAGAAGATTTTACCTACACCTTCTCGGGTTCAACAATAGGTACCCTTCCACTTTCCGGTGATAACCTCAGAGCTGGCGGACATATTCGGTACCTCTTCTAGCTATTGGGGGCGATTGGTTGCAGAAGGCAGGGCCCAAATAGTCCTGCCTGCCCCCCCGAAGTCAATTCTCAGGTCGGATCGACCGGCACTGAACCCAGTTGATCAATTTGGTGCATTCGGTCTGTTCAAGCGTCTAGTCCTCGAATAAATAAAATAGCCGTCCGTGTTCGGCGTGAATTCCAGCTGAAGGGCCGCTGCTCAGCCTATTCGCAACTCCGGTGGAATCTTACGGCTTGCGGGAGCAATACCATAAATAAATTGTTGAACCCGGCCATTTTCTTAAAGGCCCCCAAGCTATAAGTTATTCTCCTCGCCCAGCGCTGTTTTCCCCGCGCTCGCCCGCATGAGTTCACCAGCTTTCTAGAGACTGATTTTGTGGTCGTGCTTTTCAGCAATAAATTGAACGAATTTCTCAAAGCAATTCTTGCGCGGGTTGCCTTCGATATTCAAAGAGAAGAGATTACTGGAAGTTGCCCGTTCCGATATGTTTCAGATTACATTGAACACCTCTTCAACAGCTTCGAAAGTTTGTTGGGGACTAGCGCTTGTAACGGCCGCACCAGAACAATGGTACCATCTACTTCCTCTTCTTCTTCATTACCCAGAACGTTTTTAAAGGCAGGTAGGCAGGAAGCACTCGAAAGTCAGGGATTGGGACGTTGATGCCCCCAAGCAACGAAAGACTATATTCAAACTGTCTAATATTATACATTTTTTATATCCTCTCAATATCCTTAACAAAGAACCATTAACAAGCTCAGGAGAAAGCCGAAGGGAGGAAAGCGTTTAACCTATGTCGAAGTAGCCAACGAACTCAACAGGAAGGGGGTGAGGACCGCCAAAGGGAAGGAATTTACCGGGCAGATCGTTCAGAACATTCTGAGGTAAACTTGAGGCTGTTTTGTGGGAATCATGGGCGAGCTTAGCTGTGGCTTAGCACGAAAAGAAAAAGGGCTTAGAAGCAATTACCTCTAAACCCTTATTCCAGTTATATGGAGCTGATCAGAATCGAACTGACGACCTCTTGAATGCCATTCCGTATTTCTCTCAAGTAATCCAGCAATTTCAACTATTTTAGTTCTGCAACATGCTCCAAAATCCCCCGATTATGGGTATCAGGGTATCAATAGGGTAGCATGGATTTCCCTTACAGGCTGAAGAATGGGAGAAATCGGTAATGGAAAGAATCCCGGTCAAAAAGTACCAGGGAGTCTATTTTCGGGAGCATTCCACCAGAAGGCATGAAGGTCAACCTGACCGATGCTTCGACATCAGCTATAAAACCCCGAATGGGAAAAAGGTATGGGAAAAAGTCGGATGGGCGAGTGAAGGTTATACAGCTTCCCAAGCAGCGACAATCAGAGGGGTCAGGATTCAGGCAATCCGGCATGGTGAGGAATTACCGAAGAAGAAGCAGGAGCCTACACTCGGTGAGCTATGAACAGACTATGATAAATGGCTGGATACCGGGAAGAAGAGTGCTGAAACAGACAGACACATTTACAACAAGCATTTGAAAAGCAGGTTTGCGAATAAGATCATTTCGCAAATCAACCCTTTCGACTTGGACAAGCTGAAGATCGAAATGGCAAAGAAGGGTTATGCCCCTGCTACAGTCAAACATGCACTTGTTCTCTTGCAGCATGTAATCAATCTGGCAATCACTTGGAAAAAATATCAAGGAGCAAATCCGATGAAGGAAGTCAAGCTGCCCAAGTTGAACAACAAGAGAGAAAGGTTTTTGAACAAGGAAGAAGCACAGGAACTTCTAACCGGGCTGAAGGTGGTTAGTCCTCAAGTACATGACTATACACTCCTGAGCCTTTACACAGGATGCCGGGCTAGTGAGGTTTTCTCTCTTCAATGGCAGCATCTCGACTTTCAAAACAACCTGATCCACATAGCGGACCCGAAAGGAGGAGAGGCGAGAAAGGCTTTTATGACACCCACAATCCAGGCCATGCTGGAAGGCAGGAAACCTGAGCAGGTTAAAGCCCATGAATATGTTTTCAAATCAAGGTCGGGGAGCAGGATTACTGAGGTGAGTGATACTTTTTGTCGGGTAGCTGATAAGCTTGTTCAATGTCGGAATTGATGATCCACGACAGAGAGTAGTGTTTCATACCTGTAGGCACAGCTTTGCAAGTTGGTTGGCACTGGCTGGAACTCCGCTGTTGACTCTGAAAGAGCTTATGGGCATAAGAGCATCAACATGACTATGCGGTATGCCCACCTGATACCTGACCAAAAGAGGCAGGCTGTGAATCAGCTTGAAAATTACCTTTCCAAACCAAGCAGCCAAGAGGCTGAAGGCAAGGATGATTCTCCTAACACCTAACATCCTGTCAATGATTCTGAGGGAAGAGGGGGAGCTGAGAGGCTTTCTCTCTCTTAATTATTTGGCAATAAGGCAATTACTTTCTGATAAATCGGTAAGGCAACCGTCTCATAGATTGGTAAAGCTAATTTAGGCAAATTGAGTGCCAAGGCTATCATTACATTGACTCTTACGAGAAACTCCCAAATGTTCTTGAGGATGGAAGCTTTCTCTTGACTATTAGTAGCCTCCTTGTCGAACCTATGAACATTTATAAACCAAGTTCCAAAACATTTAGCTACTGCATCTCTTATTCCATATGCGCCTCTAAATTGATACTCCTTAATCGCTTTACGAATAGCTATAAGAAGCTCAATAATAAGTTCTGTAAGTTCTGGATCAAAGTTCCCTGAAATAATAGACATGCGCAGAGATTCAATCTCAGAAATCAAAGTATTCAATTCCTCAACTTCGATGAGCTTTTCACCGAATTTCATTGATATAGCATCAGAGCAATATGCCAAATTAGTTAGTGCCACTCCGCTGGTGAGAATATTTTTCCATATCTCCCAACTTCTATCCAAGTTGGTGCTGAATAGAATTTGATCGATTAGTGGAAATCCTTGCATGTATAATTCTATATTGAGGCCATCAATTTGATTTAGTAACTCCTTGCTAGCCTGTGAAAGTTGCTGGATTTGCCTTAGATAATAGAATAAATTAAATACATCATCTGAACTTATACCAAAAAGTTCAGCCCAAACCACTCGACATAGTTTATTGGGCTCCTTGCCCTTAGCCATATCCAAAATTTGGTACAATCTGCCTGCGGGATTATCAGCTTTGACCACGTAAGTGCCCCCCTGTTTCTATTGTTTGTTCCGTGATAGCTTGTCCAGTCTTGAATTTCAAGCAATTTTAAGAAACAGAACTAGCATTGTATCCCCCGGTCTTCCGAATCTGAGGGAAGAAACTTATGAGTTACTCACCGCTGGAAGTCCTTCCGGCTGCTTTTTACTGGCTCAGCGCGGTTGGCCACACCAAACTCAATATCCTCACCACTGAGAGAGTTTGGATCTTTTTCATGCATATCCATCAACTCTTCAATCCTGCCTTCTTCCTTCAGTGTCAATTCTCCGGTAGGTACAATTTCTATGTATCCCTTTTCCTTTCTGGTCATAATCTGGTTGAAAGCCTTGGTTATACACTCATCTCGGAACTCATCAGCTTCCGTTTCTTTCTCTGAATCAGGCCCCTTATCTGAATCCTTGTACATCTTGACTGCATCACTGATGACAGCAAACTGTAAGATTTCACCTCTTACCCATACTTTTTGCTTTGGAATTTGACCAAAGTGGTTAGCACCAATCTGCAATAAGATACTGCTTAGTTAATCTGTGTGATAATTTTTGTTATTTTCTCTTCCAACTCTTTTGGCATTTCAGCCATACCATTCAAGATTCTACTCAGCTTGCCTTCTGAAGGACTTCCGCCTAACAATGTCTTCAACTCATACAATGTCACCCCCTTTCCTCTGAGTTGCCATTTCAATGAATGAGCTACTGGTTTTGAACTACTCTGACTGAACATAAAAATCCTCCTTCAGCACTCAAGTGCTTTCTAGTGTACACTACAAAACTATGGTTTTTGGCTTCTTTGTAATACAGATGAGCTTCACATTTACTACTAACATTTCAATGATAATCCTTGAGTACCTGTCTCATGAGCCAGAAGATGAAGGAGAGCCTGTTTTACCGGAAGCTGAACCTGAACCTGAATACAAAGCTCTTGAGAATCAGGCTGAAGAGAAGTTCAGGCAGTGGTTAAGGCTAGTGGCAACAATTAAATGATCCATAATCATATTTGTGATGGATTGATCTCAACGAACCATTTCTCAAGCCCGGGCAAGCGGTTGATCATTTTCTCGTATACCGCCATAGCCTTCCTGGTGAGTTTCACTCCCTTCTCGTAAATCGTTTTTACCACCGTTACACAGGGATGCTTGCCTTTCCACTTCATATTTGCTGCAATGTTTATGGTTGTTTCCACATCCGTAAGAAGCATTCCGCTCCAATATTGTTCAAGAACCCCATGGGTCCGTTCGACGGGGTTATATTTGCTGTGATAGGGCGGATAGTAGGCAAGCTTGAGCTTTACCCCATACTCTTGTGCGAAGTCCACGGCCCGCTTGATGAATTGTGTCCGCCCGCTGTGGTTTTCCGGACCATTATCCAGATTGAACACCAGGGTTTCCGGACTATATTTCGCGTTTAGCTCCGGCCAAAGCGCCTCCACGCAGTCCCATATGAAATCGCTCGTTATCTTTGACGCCGTGAAAGAGATGAAAAGTTCATCGTACTTGGGCAGCAAGATGCTAAAGGGAGTAAGAGTGCCGGGAGAATCGAAATCATGGTCCGCCGCCTCCACTTTTATTCGAGTGCGCTCTCCTCTGGAATAGGGGCCAAGCTTTACGGCGGCCTTCGCATCCATTGACAGCCGGATAACACCATCCGTCCGGTCGGTCTCTTTGTTGATCTTGTGTATCTGTTCAAAAATCGCGTCCGTCTCGGGGATCTTCTTTAACGGCTTGTCTTTTTTACCTTCTGCAACCGATACCCCATTTGGTTGAGGATCGTACTGAGCGTCCGCCGTTTTGGAAGTTCTTCGTCTTTGTAACCTTTCTCTTCAATTAACAGCTCCCGGACCTGCCGGGCTGTGACCCTCACATAGAGGCGATCGGTGCGCAATGTGGCGTCCACGTGAACGTTTGGGCCGACAATCTCACGGATATCGTGCAATAAATTCGGCAAGTGTTGCGCATGCGACTTGCGGCCTCTCAAGCAAAACCCGTCTTTGCATTCGATTCCGGTCCTCAATTCATGCATTCCCTTGCGGATGGTGCTTCGGTTCCAACCCAATTCCCTCTCCGCCCAAATCTGCCCTCCCGGACCATACTGCCGGACGGTTTCCGCAATAAATAACCGTCGCAGGTGGCCTTTGAGCTTCTTGGCGGTATTGCACAGCAATGATTTGAGCCCATCACGGATATCATCCCGCAGGGAACTTACGGACGACGAATTGTTTGGACCTTCGGAACATGGCATGGGAACCTCCTCAGGTTAGAGTTGTGTTCCCATGCCATACACTTTCACTTCTTAGATGTCCAGCATCTATCCAATTATTGAAGAAAAAACTGAGGGTAACGGTAGTTCTCCTCTTATCAAGCTACTACCATCGCATGCAGGATGTTTTATTCTTGCCGTTGGCCTAAATGCGAAAGAGTATCCTTGGCACGAAAGGGGCCGCCCTATATCATGGTAGGCGGCACCCTTCCGAGGTATCCTCTAGATGAGTTCGAGCAGTGGCTTAAGCATCATGTAAAGCATGACTCAACTTCTACGGTACGCATAAACTAATTCAGTGATGTCAATAAGTTAGATATGCCTCCAGGTTTCTTGGCACTACATTTTCTGTTCTTTGACACCTTAGATTTCCCGGATCGTTGGGGGGATTGCAACGCCAACTGACTGAAAGACCTTGCCGCATACTCCCTGGCATTGGCTGCGAACAGCAAATCTTTTCCCGTCCTCTTCGATTACTGTCTTGGTCAGGGCTTTCAGGTCCTGCTTAATGTCGGCCCACTCGAAGTTGTGTCCGGCATCCTCCAGTCGCCGGCAGAGTTCCTTTTTGAGCATCAGGGCAAGGAAGCTGCAAAAGACGTGTC
>JAEZHY010000266.1 GCA_023416335.1 Pseudomonadota bacterium
GCTGTATCTGGCCGACGACTTTGGATAGACGGTTTCCTGCGTCATCATAGGTATAAAGAACATTTGTGCCGTCCTCGTACTCAATTCGTTCGAGGCGATTTAAGTCATCATAATGATATTGGATTGCATACGCATTTGAGAGCACAAAAAATAAAGCAGCGGCAAGAGGGAAAACTATTATTTTCTGTTTATAATCTATCCTATTGAGACGTAGGCAATTCGAGACATCTGCTAATGAACGTAAGGCCCACCAGTTCTTCCTCATTTTTCGGAAGCAAGTAAGTCATTTAGTATTTTAATACTCCATTCAAAATCAGATCGTTGAACCATTAATTTCATGTCGATTTCTGGAATGAACGACATCATTACAGATCCATTTTGATCCAGTACGATGCAATCAATTCCTCTTATCATGAGAGCTTCTTGTATTTGAGTAATTCGAATAATATCTTTAGATGAATACAGTAATACTAGGTCATCTCCAGTATTAAGACTCACTATTGGCCGACTATGCTGACACACATCAGCTGTATGGATTGCTTTAGGTTTGATGAAGAGTAGAGCCAAAGCAATGGCAGTCAGAGTTGACAGTATAATCCATCCAGTTGCATTATAGTATCTCTTCTCAGAGATGAGCGCTAATGCTATACAAAGAAAAAGAGCGGTTGCCAGTATAAAAATGGATCTAATAACCCACATTCCCATCTCAGTTAACTTTTTGGAATCATTTCTTAATGGCAGCATTTATGCTTGTCTGTCACCATATATTGGCTGCATCTCACGACAAAACAATTCACCAAAGCGATATAGATGTTTTTGTTCCAATAAGTTCAAAGGTGTTCGTTATGGATACATCTAAATCGTTAACACAAATTTCTATTGGATTTCCAAGTACTGTTTTTAGTCTAAGCATTTTATACGCATATTCATATTCTATTTCATTTAAGAAATCGTCACATGCTGGTCCTGTATATTCACATTCAATATTGTCGCACTTTGATATATTTGATATACATAAAGTATACTTAATGATTGGAGTTGTTATTTTTTTAAATAGCAATAAAGCCCTCTGTCTTGTTTTGTTCTTAAACGCAGCATATTCGAATTCAATGTAAATCTTGCGTTCGGAATGGTTATAGTTGATCTTGCTCCTATCAAATTTACAATCATGAATGATTTTGTTGATTGATCGCAATCCTGCTGGATCTGTAACTTTCAGAATCTGTACGCCCTGCATGCTATCTCCATGGGAGAGGAATACGGGCCTGCGGAAGCCTCGCCAGTTTGACGATGGGAGCGCTGCCATGAGCCTGCATAGCCTTTTTCGCCGCGACCTCACTGCCAAAGCGTCACTTGAATATGAGCCAAATGCCGCCCCTCGTTGTCGTATGTAAAACCGGTGCCGCCTTCGGACATTGGTATACTCCGCCACCTAAGCTGAATTAAGGAGAAGAATGTGTCTGATCAGGTTCTCTAATTCTTCCGCATCGCAAGAGCATGGCAGCTGCGATGCGCATATTCGCTCGCCCCGGAATCGAGGATTCTACAGGGCGGAAAACCCGTTATTTGAAATACTTGGATAGGTTTCTGTTCCGGAAGGTACTTTACGCCCATTAAAGGCAATGAGTGGCGTGCTCAAAGAGTAGATCACTCTGCCCGATTGTGATAACTATCACAGTTGAGTCGCTGAGTCTAGTAATAAACGTTCTCCTTCTTTGCACTTTTCGGGAACTGCCGGAGAACAATTCCGTCCGCTTTGAATTAGACGTCCCGACGAGTGCAATTTCACTCAGAAACAATGCAATTGGGGGACAAAAAAGCCCCTGAATGTTCCACCTGTGGAGCTCAGGGGCTCACGGATTTCTTCCAGCAAATATCTCAGTTCACAATCCAAACAGTCTTTTCTTTGGCCATGTGGAGAACCTTGCTGCTCACACGCCCCATTATGAATTCCTCAACCTTGCCGAGGCCTCTGCGTCCCACAACTATCGTGTCGTAGCCGCCCTTTTCCGCTTCCTCGATAATGGCATTTCCGCTGTTGGCTACCCCTGTTGTGATCTTCTGAGCGATTCGGCCAGGCTCGACGCCTGCCGCTGTCAGGTCGGCCCTCACCTTGTCAAACGATGGCTCGATCAGTTTCCCCGCAACAGCGAATTGCTTCTCCATCTTCTCTATTTCGCTGTCATGATCTGCGGATCCGAATACCTCGAGCATCATCTTCTTCAGGCCGGTGATTCCACGTGCCGCGTGGAACAGCAGGATGTCGCATTTATCCGATCCGTCGAGTATTTTGCTGACATGCCCGGCGGCCAGCATGGAACCTTCGGAGCTGTCGATGCATATGAGGATTTTGCGCGGTTCCTGTCCGCTACCCACAATCCAGACAGGAATATGTGCGAGCTGGATGATCTTATGAGCGATGCTCCCAAGCATGAAATCCTTCAATTCGCTCAATCCCTTCCGGCCAACCAGCAAGGCTTCGTAACCGTTTTGCGACTCCTCGACAATGTCACGCGCAATCCCGACCTTGCGTTCCACCAACTTGACGGTAACGAAGCCGGAACCGAAGCCCGCTTCTCCAAGAATCGCCCTCGCCTTCTCCATGAATTGTTCGATCAACTGTTCCTGCCTGTGTTCCCAGGCCTCAACATCGACGATCCTGTAGCGGTAGGCGGGCATCTTTTCCAGGTCAATGAAGGACTCCGGGACCCGTGTGAGGACATGAAAGAGTACGACCTCAAATCGTTGCGGATCGAGAATGGATGCGGCGTACCGGACTGTTCTCAAAGAATGCTCCGACCCGTCGGTTGCCAGAAGAATACGTTTTCGATCGGAAGAACTCATATCATCCCTCTAATCTGAATTAAACCAGGGGCTTATATGCCCGAGGCTGCAAGACGTCCATTTTCTTTTTATCCACGCGAAAGATGAAAGTCAATTTCGGGGTGAGGCGGCCTGATGAGGGTTGCCGAGGATAACGGCGAAGATATCCGACAGCAGTTTGTCCTTGTGCTGCCTGCACGAAGCCTCGTTGAACATGACCATATCGAGCTGGCGCGTATGCATGAGCAGGTATCCGAGGATTCTCAGTTTCTCCTGCATTGCCGCCTCGTCATAGCCCTCGATTCTCGCGGTTACCCCGTCGTCTTTCAATTCGCTGCGGAACTCGAATTCCTCAAGAATGCCTGCGACAAAAGCTGCACGCCGCACCCGCCGGGCGTGATCCGCAGCTCCGCCTTTGAATCCGAAGCTGATGTAGTTTTCGTTTGCCCTTTCTCCCACAAGGGCTTCGATTGTGGAGAAATGAAAGCCAAAACGCGAGTTCAGGCTGCAGAAGTTCCTCGATATCATGAAATAATTTCTGTTGGCATAAGGCGATGGCATGGAAGGATCCAGGGCCGGGTTCGAACTCGCCTCCATGAGAATGGACATGAAACCTTTTGAATCCACCGGCGGTGGCCCCTGCCACGGCACCGCATTTATTCCTTCCCACAATGCCAACATCGGAATTGAGGCAATATTTTCAAGATGCACGAACTTTCCGGGGACGTCTTCGCGAAAGCCGTCGTCCAGATTGAGGATCCACCACTGCATGGGTACCTTGTACACCAGCTGTTTTCCGGCTCTTTCGGAAAAGTGGTGGTCCTTTCCGAAACTGAACATCTCCTTAACCGCCTTCTCATGGCAAAAGCGGGTGATATCGTGAAACGTTGTGCAGGAGGAAGGCTTGAAATCAGTAGAATCGGGATTGAGAAGATTCAGGGGGATAATTTTTTCCGATGCACGCTTCAACACATCCAGGACAGGGCTTCCGTCCATCAATCCGAGCCGTATTCTCCGCTCGGAAAGGAGGGACTCGATTCTTCCCCGGTATACTATTCGACCGTCTGCGTCGAGCGTGACATTTTCACCATTTTCGAGAAGATCACATGCGCCTTCAAGGCCGAAAAGAGCGGGGACTCCAAATTCCCTGGCTACATTGGCAAGGTGTCCGGCAGCCGTGCCCTGCTCTGCTATCAGGGCCGCAGAGCGGCTGAGCAGCGCAGCCCAGCGCGGAAGCGCCTGCCTGACAACCAATATGCCTCCTTTGGGAAAAAGGAGCGCATCGCTTTCCTTTCTCAAAACGAAGACCTGCCCGCAACCGGCCCCCGGACTTGCTGCCTGCCCGCCCGAAAGAAGGACTTCGCCGGAAGCGGCAGCATCTTCTGCGACTTGCCTGCCGGCAATATTTCCGGTCTGTCTCAATGGGCGGCACTGGAGGAGGAATACTTCACCCTTTTCATCGACGGCCCACTCGATGTCCTGGGCGACGTTATAATGTTCTTCGATCCGCACCGCGGTGCGCGCAAGCCTCAGAGCAATGTCATCGGAAATCGACGGAGTGCCGGCAACATCCTCGACGACTTCCAGCCTGCAGACGCCTTCATCGGGATAGCATACGAATTTCTGCCGTTTGTCCGCAATGTGCTTCTCCGAGATCGCAAAATGATCTCCTCGCGAAACCGCGAAGAGATCGGCGCCGACGCTTCCGTCAACGACCGACTTCGGAAGTCCCCAGACCGAATGGATGAAGATTCTGTCATCCCTGACATTCAAAGGGTTTCGCGAATATATTACGCCGCCCGCGGCCGCATTCACCATAGACATGCAGCCTACGCACATATCTACGTCTTCGTCGCGGATGCCTTTGTTCAGTCTGTAGACGATCGCCTGCAAGCTGTATTTGCTGGCGGCCACTTCCTTATAGGCCTGGATGATATTCTCGGAGCTTACGTTCAGTTCGGAACGGTACTGACCGGCAAAGGAGGTGTCAGAAGAATCCTCCCCGAGAGCACTGCTTCTGAGGGAAACTTTCACGCCCTGTCCCGCTCTTTTTTCCAGTTCGGCGTATGCGTCCGTAATCGCCCGCTCAAGGGTCGGGGGAACAGCGGCCCTGATGATCAATTGCTGAATTTCCGCGCTGAGCGAAATCTGCTGGTCCATTTCCTCCATGGGGGAGGCCTGCATCAGGCGATCTATTTCCGACTGGAGATCTCCGTGGCGAATGAATTCCCTGAAACCATGCGAAGTAATCACAAATCCGGGCGGAATTCTCAGACCAAGCCGATTGCCGATTTCGCCCAGGTTCGCCATCTTGTTGCCCGCCTCATCGGCCCGGCTCTTGTCAATCCGATCCAGCGGGATCAGCAGCGGCCCCGTGCCGGATTCCTTCTTCTCCGAAAGTATCCCCGTTATCTCGTTCTGAATCGACCTGAACCGTTCGGACAAGTCTATATATTTACCCGGAGCAAGTTGCTCCATACACTTGACCATCCGAAAGACATTCACGGATACGGCCGTGCAATTCGCCCGTATGAACGACATTCCGAAAGGCCGGTCGCCTTTCCGGGATTCCTCCAGTTCCGACATGATCTGCAAGGCTTTGTTGTTCGCGCTCAGAAGAAGCTTGAAATTGTGATACCTGCTTTTGAAGGCGGTTCGGAGGTTTTCCGCTTCCAGGGGAGTAAGGGCGTCGTCTCCTCTCTTTCCGATTCCGAGCTTTTTGAGGCAATTTCTTATAAAGGACATAAACAAAGCTGATCGAGAGGAGTAGGGTTTCTTAGGCCGGGACAAAAGACAGCCCCGGACAGGCCATCAGGACATGCCGGACTATTCTCCGATTCCGGCTTTCTCATTGAGGCATTTACGCTTATACGCATCCTGTATTTTATAGAGGAGTTCGTCGATATCTATGGGCTTCATGAGGTAATCGAATGCGCCGAGGTCCATTCCCTCGATAGCGACTTCCATGTTGGCATGTCCGGTAAGCATGATCACCTCGACTAACGGGTATCTCTTCTTGATCTCCCGCAGTGTTTCCAATCCGCTCATGCCGGGCATTTTGACGTCAAGCACGACAATATCGACAGGATTGCCGGGCAGTTGTTCGAGCGCCGCCTCTCCTCCGGTCACGCCGTTTACAAGCAGCTTCCTTTTCCTGAGACGTTTGACCAGGGTTTCCAGGAATTCGACTTCGTCATCAACGATCAATACAGCCAGACCTTCCACCCGGATTGCCTCCCGCGAACACTGCGATGGTCATTTTACGGTCAAATGAGAGCGTACTCGAAACGATCCCTTATTATTGCGAATAACTGTGTATTAATAAAGTAAATTCTGAGTTTACAGAACGAACATGGACGATGCGGAGCATTAAGCGGGACATTCCGATGCGGCGGCGGACGGGCATCCGATCAAGAACCGATCGGGGTAGAACTTCTTCAGCATCTCCTTTATTGCGGAACGCAGGTGATCGAGGTTTCCGCTCTTCTCAATGTAGGTTTCAGTTTCATTGACCCTGTCGCGGATGGATTCTTCCGTCAGAAAGGTATGAATGATGACGGGAAGCGGAGGCCGCCGTGTCTGGCTCATCTCGAGGATCTTCGAACCATCGATCTCAGGCACTTCCATGTCGATCACAAGGAGGTCCGGGGGCGCGTCGCTTTCAATTCGAGCCTCTACCTGGTTGCCGTCGGAGGCTACAACGATTTCGTAACCGTCCTCCGAAAGCTCTCGGCGAAGGAAGTCGCGAACATTCCGGTTCTTATCCGCGACGAGAATGGTGAAATTCTTCTTCATGACTCAATCCGACTTAGAGGCCACCGGGCGGAACTCTTCGCCCCGCCCGGAAAGCTGTACACTGCCTGCTATTGAGCCGCCTGCATCTTGACCAGGTAGACGGAACACGGGCTGTATTTAACGACCTGGTTCGCTATACTGCCCAGCTTGAACCGCGAGGATGTACTCAGCCCACGGCTTCCCATTACGATCAGGTCTATCTTCTCCGTTTCCGCGAAATCGATTATCGCATCGGGAACGGAGACGGATGTAACGACGGACTTTGAAAACCTGGAACTGGCGACGTCTTCTTTACTCAGAATATCACCTGCGAGTTTTAT
Organism: Pseudomonadota bacterium; assembly: GCA_023416335.1. Next base: position 6,939 of record JAEZHY010000266.1, read on the forward strand.
CGCGTCTTCGGCACGCTTTTCAAACACTTCCATGTGCCGATCACGACGAGACGGCGATATTTCGTGGTCTTCAATACCGCCGATAGAGGGCACAACACTGAGGACATAAATGTCGGCCTTCTTGGTCTTGGCTAATTCGGCAGCTATTTGGAGCGCTTTGACGGAGTAAACGGAACCATCCACAGGAACCAGAACCTTCATTTTTTCCCTCCTGTATCGCTCAGGACAGAAAACAAGCACCTTAGCCGTCACTTTTATACTTCCTGCTTTACCTTGGCCTTTTTCATACTAAGACCGAGTCCGTCAAAAAGATAGAAGATCGAGAACCCCCACCACATGGTGTATCCGATATAGAATACAAGCAGCAAAAGTACTGTCCCGGCCTTCTCGGAAACTTTCTGCGCTTCAATGTGGTAGAAATTGTAGGCAGGCTCGATACCCTTCTTCATCACTTCCATAATAACATTGGCCTGCACGGTATTCTTGCTTTTTTGCAGTTCCTTGACGGACTTGTTCAATGCCGCCCACCAGGTGGCCATAACCTCTTTTTCGTCCATCCCGTATTTTGAGCTGATTTCGCTGCCCTTGTTGTAGTACATGGCGCTGGAGTCATCGAGAACCACCGTGAGCAGCTTGGCGAGGTTGGCGTTGATCTTGACTTCCTGGCCCTGGTTGCTCGCCTGCGCACCGGCTTTGGTCATTATGGAGACGGCTTTTCCGGCCTGCTCGGCGGTTTCCATCTTAATAGCGGCCGCAAATTCCTGTCCCTGCACTTCCTTGAGGCCCGTGGTGAGTTCCGGCACAAAATAAGAGGAACCCTTAGCCAGCTTGTTGAACAGGTCATCCGAGAATTCCAGCCCATTCCTGCCGTTGCCGAAGATTGGCGAGAAGATCAGCAGGAGCACTCCAAAGAAGCTTATTCCAAGAAACAGGCCTATATGCATGTGCGTCTTATTTCTGACTATCATTGTATTCTCCTCTATACCGAACAGGCGTCCAACTAAGCGGCTTTAACTGAAACTTCGGGAACTCTGGTTTCTTCTCTCAGGACTCTGACATTGCCGAAGAACTTGGCAAAGAGCCAAAGTCCGAAAATCGCTACTACCACCCAGAAGAGAATGTTCCCGACGAATTCAATATTGGTCGTGATCGATTTGGGGATGTTGACCATTTCAAGTTCAACCATTTTCCTGGGCAATGTGGCAGCCCTGTTCACAAAACCGGCAAGAATCGAGACTGCATAAAAGCCGCGAATATGGATACCTTTTACGACCTTGGTCGTGAGGGCGCCTATCTGAATGCCCAGCAGCGAGCCGACCAGCATACCCATGGCCAGAGAGTAAAAAACGTACCCGTAGATTGCGTATTGAGCGATTGAGGCCAGGCCAGCCGTGAAGATGATCTGCAGAATGTCAGTGCCGACGGTGGTCATGGAGGATACGCCGAAGACGTATACGAACATGGGGAAGGTTACGAAACCGCCGCCTACACCCATTATCGATGCCAGAATACCGACAATGGCGCCGCCCGCGGCAATGATGATCCAGGAGATCTTTTTCCCGCCGGGGACAAAGTCCTCGTCGAACGGAATCATCGGGGGAATGTTTACCGACTGCAGTTTGATTGCGAAACTGGGTGTACCGGAGGGCGCCGCTCCGTGAGCATCCCCGGCTCCGCTGCCGCTCTTTCTCGATTTGAGAAAGTCAAAGAGGGCGTAAAAACCGAGAAAGCCGAGCAGAACTGCGTAAATCAGGCTGATAAAGGCTTCGCTCAGCAGCGGGTCGATGTTGTAGAGTATCCTGTTCACTGCGCCGCCGACGAAGGTCCCGGCACCGGATCCAACCAGGAAGGCAACGGCGAGCTTCCAGGAAACGTTGCCGAGCTTCTTATGGACAGTCGTTCCCATGATCGCTTTGGCGAAAATATGGAAAAGGTCTGTTCCGACTGCGAGAATGCCCTTAACTCCTGCGGCCATAAGGGCGGGGGTGATGATGAAGCCGCCGCCTGCGCCGATACATCCGGTGATGAGTCCGGCGGCAAGGCCGATCGCCATCGATATGATGAAAATGGAGGGCGAGTAGAACGAAGGGGCATATGCTTCTTTTCCGCCCAGGAGCGGCGCAGCTTCCAACAGGGAAACAATCCCTATGGGCATAAGCAGTAGAAGCATGATGATCAGCTTCTTGCGGTTTTTCAGAATGGACATGGATACTTCATAATCCCACTGTGCATGTGCGATCGAAGCAGCTTTCAGAAATTCGTAAACTTTCCTCGGACCACTCATTCGTAAACCTCCTATGAATTTAGATCGTTGCTGCAAAAATCCTCGAACTTTAAGAAGCCTGAGCCTGAAAGAACCTGGTGTTTCGTGAATTAAGAGTGCACTGGGGGGCACGATTTTCTGTCATGGCAATGACCATGCCGGCAGGGAGGTGTTCGAAAATATTAGCTAACTACCCGAATTAACGAATCTTTACATCTGGAGACGCCTGAGCGGCGGTAGAACGCGGAAGGGTTGCTGTCAGGTCGTTTTACGAACTGTAAAAAAGTTCGACGGCAGATAGGTGATGGGGAAAAGGCCTGTTATCAGAGTTTCATTCTTCGCTGATTGCTGAAGTCTCGAAACGGATCTTGTACTTCTCTATTTTCGAAATGAGCGTCGGGCGGGAAAGGCCCAGGAGCTTGGCTGCACGCGTGCGGTTTCCGCCGGTGAGGTTCAGGGCTTCGGTGATGAGCATTGCCGAAAGCTGATCCATTGCCGAATCAAAGACGTTCCCGCCGCTCTCCGAGCAAAGGAACTGCCTGAGCCAGGCGCGGATCTCCTCTTCGGGGCGTTCCGGGGTTTCGGTCTTTTCTACAGGCGCAATACCGCTTACCCGCGCAATTTCTTCCTGCGATACCGGACCGCCGCGATTGAAAATAAGGGCTTTCTGGATGGCGTTTGCCAGTTCACGGACATTGCCGGGCCAGGAATAGTTTCCCAGCATCTCCAGGGCTTCGTTCGAGATGCCGGGGTTGGCTACACGCATTTTCTTCGAATAGCGCTTGATGAAATAGTCGCAAAGGAGACTGATGTCGCTCTTCCTTTCACGCAACGGCGGGAGCGATATTGTGACGACCTTCAGCCTGTAATAGAGATCCTCCCGGAATTTGCCCTCGGCCAGGGCTGCTTCGAGGTTCCGGTTCGTTGCAGCCAAAATGCGAACATCGACGGGAATGGGTTCCCGTCCTCCGAGGCGCTCGATGCTCTTTTCCTGAAGCAGTCGGAGAACTTTCGCCTGGATTGGAAAGGGCATGTCTCCTATTTCATCCAGAAAAACGGTTCCTCCGTTCGCCTGTTCTATGCGCCCTACCCTCCTGTTTACTGCGCCCGTGAAAGCCCCTTTCTCATAGCCGAAGAGTTCGCTTTCCAGCAAAGTCTCCGGGATTGCAACGCAGTTGATTACGAGGAAAGGCTTATCGGAGCGGACGCTATGATGATAGAGTGCCCGTGCGACGAGTTCCTTGCCTGTGCCGGATTCGCCGCGAATGAGAACGGTTGCGTCCGTCGGAGCCACTCTTCCTATGGCCTTGTACAGTTCCTGCATCGGCCTGGAGCGACCGACGATTGCCTCCGCCGAATCCGTTTCCGGTATGACATCGAGTTCAACCCTGGATCGTGTGAACCTGCCTGCTTCAACCGCCTGTTCGATCAGGGCCAGCATTTCGGGAATGTTGAACGGCTTCAGAATGTAATCATACGCCCCCATTTTGGTGGCTTCGATGGCCGTCTCGGTAGTCCCGAATGCCGTCATGATGATTACGGGAAGAAAAGGTTCGATTTTGCGGACCGCGCGGAAGGTGTCCAGACCGTTCATGCCCGGGAGCCTGACGTCCATGATGACGAGATCGAAATCGTTCGATTGAACGAGGGGCAGTGCGGCTTCGCCGCTCGATGCCGTCTTGATGGTGTGGCCTTCCTGGCTGAGCAGCTTGTCGAAGCTTTGCCGGAGGTGAAGATCGTCGTCGACAATCAGGATCGAAGCCAAGCGCCGTCCTCCTGGCAAGGAAGAGTGATTATGAAAGTGGTCCCCTTATTGGGACGGCATTTGACATTGATGCATCCCTGGTGATTTTCGATAATTCGGGCGGCTATGCTCAATCCCAGTCCGGTCCCTTCTTCCTTGGTAGTAAAAAACGGCTGGAATATCTTTTCCCGCAGGGTCTCGGGGATGCCGGGCCCGTTGTCGCTCACCCGAATGACTGCAACCCGTCCCATCGGCTCAGTAACCCCTTCTTCTTCCGATATGAGTATCCGCCCGCCATCGCCCATAGCTTCGCAGGCATTTACGATCAGATTGACGAGCACTTCCTTTAACTGCTCGGGATCGCCGTCCACCTCGGGCAATCTTCGCACACGCATGAGTTCGACACTGACGCCATAAGATTCTATTCTATGGTGCAGCAGCTGAATTGCCATATCGACAACATCCGAGGGGCTCACTTTCTGAATTTTGAGCTTCGGAGGCCTGGAGAATTCGAGAAAGTTCTGCACGATCGTGTCGATGTGCCTGATCTCCTCAGAAATAACGTCGAAATCCTCTTTCTGGGTCGAGGAGAGTGTGAGAGTCCGCTCCATCGTGAACAGTCTCATTTTCACGGACGTCAGCGGATTTCTTATACTGTGGGCGACACCCGCCGCAAGCTTCCCGATCTGGGCTAGTTTTTCAGACTGAAGAAGATGCTCGCGGCTTTGTTCCAACTGGGTCCGGGTGGTATCCACTCTTTCAAGCAACCCATGGATCCTTTTTCCCAGGGCTTTGACTTCGTCCGGTTCGTCTAAGGCGGACTTTTCTTCTTCCCGGTCGGCTTCCCGCGCGAGCACCCGGATAGGAACGAGCACTCTGGTAAGCAGAAGCACCACAAGAATGATTCCCAGAATGACCGCGGAAGCCATCGCAACGGAAGCCGCTGAATCAAAGAATGAAACACTCGACCGTATATCGCCGGAAAGGAAGTCTATCGAGTCGTACTGAACCTGCTTGAACTGTTCCAGCAGGTCTCTGACCGCATAAAACGGGCTTCGTATCTCCCGAAGCTGTTTGTACCCCTCCTCTCGCTGACCCGAGTTGTACAGCTCGATAACATGCTCGCGCATGTTCGTGTACCGAATATATTTCGACTCGACTGTATTGAGTATTTCTCTTTCCGAATCCTCCAAGGTAACTTCCCGAGCTTTTTTCAGCCATTTTTCGAAATCGTACCTGTGCTGATCCAGTTGAGTCAGCCATTCCTGGTTACCATCGAGGAAGAAATAGCTTAGAAGCCCTCTTTGCATTGCAAGAGAACTCTCCAGTTCCTGCCCGATACTGAGGGCGGTTACTCTGTACCTCATGACCGTAGAGAGCCCGCTATCCATCCGGTGCACCATCCAGATGGTCGTTCCGCCGCCAAGAATCGCAATCCCGACGAGGGCCGCAATCGCAATCATGATTTTGCTTCTGAGGCTGAAGCGTTTTAACATCCGCACCCTTTGTGAACTCTGTTATTCTTTGCCGGCCGGAAAAAGCAGCAGTACGCCGTCGTATTCCGATGCAATTTCCGGAACAAGGTTGGTCGACAGGAAAGCCCCCAGACCGGCAAGCCCTCTTGTAGCCATTGCCATCATGTCGGCACGCCTTTTAAGCGCAATTTCCACAGCGGCACGGCCGGGTTCTCCTCGCGCGATCGTCCCGGTCACGTCGATATTGCGCGCCAGAAGGTCCCGAACTTCTTTCTTCAAGCGTTTGGCGGCTTCCTCAGCTTCAAGATCGAGAAGAAGTCGGGTGGTACCCGGCGCGAGGCGTCCTCCGGGAGCTTCAGGACGTCTTATGCTGCCTGCTGTGGGGACAACCCAAACGAGATGGAGTTTGGCATCGAATATCATCGCCAATTCCGCGCAAGCGGTCAAGACGGCGTCGCTCTCCGGCGTGTTGTCCAAAAGGGCTACGATGCCGGCCGGACCAAACTCGGGCGCACGCCCGTTCGCATCAGTCTGTACCAGGGCAACAGGTGTTCTTCCATGTTCGACAACCTGCTCGGCGTTGGTTCCGAAAACGAATCTTTTGAATCCCCCGCTTCCATGGCTGCACAGAACAATCAGATCCTGTTCGAGTTCCTCGGCATGTTCTGCAATGCATTTTGGGATATCACCCTGAGGAACGGTGTGGACATGAGAGGATACCTCCAGTCCATGGCCCTTCAGGTCCTCGGCTATTGCGGCTATATAC
>JAEZHY010000020.1 GCA_023416335.1 Pseudomonadota bacterium
GAAAAGGCGCCTTTCTCGCTTTTAATGTAGCGCCGGAAGCCGCGATTGCCGACCAGGCTTTTGTCTCCTTTCTTGAGTTGCTCCTCGAGGGATGCCACAATGGCTTCCGGGTCGGCCCGATCCTTCCGGGCCTGTTTCGGATTGTGGCACACGATGTATCGTCTTCCGTCAACGCGTACCTCCTTTACCTGCAGCGGAGACGGAGCCCTGGAGGACTTCCCCTCCGGACGAATCTCCCGGAATTCCCCTTGATCTGAGAGAACCTTCTCATACACCACTTTGACGTTGCGCATTCGGACTCCCAGAATATAGGGAACCTTGTTTTTGGGTTCATCGAACTCCGATTTGGGGTCTGACCAAGCCAACTCATTGCAATTATTCATGAACACACCTTGTGGCCATAATCTAACTATGCGGAATCATTAACTCGGCATTTCAATTTTTACGGTGTTTTTGAATCCGGCTACATTCAAGATTCCAATGGCAGGAGCGCCCCGGCCCCAATGAAATAGCTGATTACATTATGCATTGGTGTCGGCGCCGAAAGGCCCTTGCGGTTCGCGAAGAATGAAGTCGTTCTCCGCTCCCGAGACTCTTCTCCCCTTTGCTTTCAGTCCTAATTTCGACTTCACCGTCTCGACGAAACTTTTGTTTCCCACGGCAACGCTCTCCGTCCACCTGCTTTCGCGGACCTGCTCTCCACTTGCAAGGTTTTCTTCCACCCATTGCCTGCGCGATTCCCGCATTGCATTGATTGAATCGAATTGCAAAAGCTCCATCAGCGCATGATAATCCGTTATCGAGTCCTTTTGCGAGCCGACCTGGATTTCCGCATACCCGCCGAGTTCCCATTCACCCGGGTGCTTCACCACCCCGGCTCGAACCATGTTAAGATCCATATAGGTGAGGCAACTGATAAGATGGCGGTCCGTTTCCACTGCCGTCGCATGGTAGCGGTCTTCCCAGAAAGCTCCCTTGCGTTTTTTTCTGGTGTTGAAAGCCTGGGCGGTGCGGCCGGAAATCAGTTGCATCGACCTGGAGATTGCATCACTCCCGCGGTCGAGCACAAGCAGGTGGATATGGTTGGAAGTGGCGACGTAGTTGAGAACGCTAAGCCCGCAGCGTTTTCCGGCTTCGAGAAGCCAACTCATCCAGTACCGGCGATCCCTGGCGAATTTGAGCAGGAACTCCTTTTTATGGCACCTGTGAGTTATGTGCCAGGAGTATCCGGGCAGGAAACGGCGTCTGGCCCCGGGCATGTTCAACATCTTTTGATTTGTAGACCCTTCAATCTCAAGTGAAACCCGCAACTTGAAATACAATCGCTTTCGTGTAAATAATACCGGCCGAAGGCCGTCACCCGCAACTGAAAAGGTGGGGAATCGCTCGAGTCAAAACCCATACAGGCTCTCTTCCGGGCATGTTCTCCATCCCAGACGATGTCAAGGCCGGCCGCCCAGCTTCCTATGGGAAAAACAAAAAGGAATGAACCCGGAACGGTGATTATTGTCAAGACCATAGGCCGGTCAGACCCCAGGCGCAGGGCAGTATGGGAGATGAGCATGCTTCAAATACAGCTATCAATTAGACCTATAGCGATACTCACAGTCTGCCTTTTATTTTGTGCCAGTTTGGCATGTACGGAAGAGGTCATGACTCCTGAGCAAGCAAAGAAAGTGCTGAGCGATTTTTACGCAGATCGAGTCCCAGAGGAAATTCAGGATCGCTTATTGGTTGATGCAGGAAAACCAATAGCGCCGTATCTCCTAGTGGAAATAAAAAATAAGGACATGCCAAAGAGGCGATATGCTATCCTCGCGTTAGGAAAAATTAAAGACAAACGTGCTCTTCCCGTTCTTACTCAGATATTGGACGATTCTTCGGAAATTAACTACTTCCGGGATGACGCATTGTGTGCCATCTGGCATATCGACAGAAAACTTGGAGAACAAAGTGCCAATCAATACTCCGGGAAAATAGAGGGCATAGACAGGATAATCCAACTTTTGCGCGAAGGCGTGATATAGCCGAGAAAGTAAGATGGAGGAAGGGTTGGTAGCCAGATAGTTTGATTTGGGGTCTGACTAAGCCAACTCATTGCTCTCAGGCTGGTTGGTTTATCATATGTTGTATGCTAATTTTTGTCTTTTGTGGTTTTGTCCTGTTTTTATCATTTTTGGTATCATATCAGTAGGTTATTGTTGATTACGTCAAGAAGGCATGATCCGACTACCTCGGCTTTGTCGCACTGTTGCGGGAAGCCGAACAATTTTGGGATGTAAAGGGGGTCTTTCCCGCTCAAGGTCACTGCGCGCGCATTGCACAAAAAGAAAAGTGGTACAAAGGGGTACAAGTGGTTTTAGACCCCCTCTGCCTTGATCCTTTCGATCAACTCGGCGGGGTCGAGGACTTCGGGTCTTGCGGCGTAGTCGGCTTGGTTTCGGGTTACAAGAACGTCACATCCGTTCCTGATATACACCACATACTGAACGGCATCCTCAAAGTCGGGGATGTCTTCGGAAAGCGCCTTGCGGAACCCTTCCTCATCGATATCGACCAACTTGAAAGTATCCAGGATATCGGAGATGAAGCCCCGCGCCTTCTGCCTTCCCGCATGCTTGTTCACGATATAGAAGATGTCGGTGATGCTGGTGTTGGAAAGGCATGCTGTGATCTCATTTTGTTCGGCAAGCCGCCACAGAAGGGCAGCATGCTCGACAAAGGGGTGTCTATTAAGGGCGATATCCAGAACGACGTTGGTATCAAATAGAACCTTCACCGGTGCTCCCTTCGATTTCGGCCCTTCGCTCAGCCTTCCAGTCTCCCAGTTCCGCCCCTTCGATTACGCCGATCCAGCGGTCAACAGAGCTTTTTTTCTTCTTTAACTGCTCGAGGTCAACAGCGTGGCGCTCCCGGGTCTCACCCTCATCGTCCAGGAAGACCACCAGCGCCTTGGACTTGCGTATCCCAACGGGCTTTCTCTTTAGCGAAACGACCCCGTCATGGTATTCGGCTTCAACTGTTTGGGGCATTGTCATCCTCCCGCTTTGGCATCATCTGGTCATAAGGTATTCCCCGTTTTTAGCCGTTTGAGGTCCAGCCACACCTAAATATATCACAAGGTGCCCTCACTTCGCAGGGAGGTCAAGTTTTTTGTAGTCAAGTCGCTTGAAGGACTGGATCTGCATCGATATTGCGGCCATTCCTGTTTGATGGGAAATTTTCGGAACGACAGGCAGGAAACCGAATCCATCCTGAGCCTCTTTGGGGAGCGTTCCGCTTCCGCAATGCGAACCTGTGGCGGATTTGTGGGCCACGATTTACGTCATTCCGGCCCTTCTCTTCGATCAGGACAAGTTCACACCGGAATCCAGGCTTTTGGGGCGGATCAATCGTGAACTCAAGACCTTAAAAGTTCTGGGTCTCGGCTCAAAAGCACTGCCGGGATGACGGGTTGGGGAATTTGGTCAAAAAATGCCCGG
>JAEZHY010000035.1 GCA_023416335.1 Pseudomonadota bacterium
CCGGGCATGTCTGTGCGCGCCCCTGCCGGGTGTCGCGCCGACCGTTTCGAGGGTTCGTGTAACGGCTTCGATTATGGCAGGAGGTTTCGGAAAACTGGTTGCGGCATTATCGAGGTAAACTGTCATCTATTCTTTCCCGGCCGCTGTAGACGGTGAACTTGCCTGCTCTGGCATATCCGATCAGGGTGACCCCGAGGGAGGTCGCCAGTTCGACCGCGAGATTGGTGGCCGTATTTCGGCTGACAACCACCGGGATGTTCACCTTGGCGGCCTTGATGAGCATTTCGGAAGTCAGCCGTCCCGTTGTGATGAGCATTTTGTCGTGCAGTGGTATCCTGTTGAGGAAGACATACCCAACGATCATATCCACGGCGTTATGGCGCCCGATGTCGTCGCGAAAGAGCAGGACTCGATCGGGTGACGCGAGAAGGGTATTGTGTACGCCGTGGGTGTGGCGGTAAGTCTCGCTGAGTCGATGCAGGTCCTCCACGCGGTCCAGCACCTGGTCCGGCCTGATTCGAAGCGAACTGTCTATCGGACGGCTCAGAAGGGCATCGAGGGAGTAATAAAAAAGAGAACCCTTACCGCACCCGGAGGTGACCGTGCGCTTCTGCCAGAGGCGTTCCGCCATCGGGGCTTCATTCCGGGTCGCGATTTCCACTTTCCCGGCCTGCTCATCGATATCCATTCTCAGGATATCTTCCGGCAGGCTGACAAAGCCCTCGGCGTAGAGAAACCCCGCCGCGAGTTCGTCAAGATGATGCCCGGCACACAGCAGGGTTACCATTTCGCGGTCGTTCAAATACAACGTGACCGGTTTTTCGCGGATGACCCACTGGGTCTGTTCCGCCATCTTTCCTTGACGGTCGTAAACACAGACTGTCGCTGGGGCGACCTGCTCCTGATTTAGATTTTCAGCCCTTTCGGGTAATTTCATCCTCAACCTTTTAGGGACATTTAATTTCGAGTTCGCTTCAGTGTATCAAAAATATTCCGGCAGTCGCAGCCCTTGTTAATCGCGGCGAAACCTCCGGGGGCAGGATTTCGTCAAAGTTGCATTATATCCGCTTCTTCGCCAGTTCAAAATAGTCGGACAGGATCTGAGCGTGGTCGAAGGCGAGATTTTTGGGAAGTTTATCCCGGGGAAAGACCTCCAGGTTTTTCGCATCGTCCGCCGCTTTCGGATTACCCCTGGCGGTTGCCCAGAAAACCACGCTTACCGTGTGCTGCCGGGGATCTCTTCCCGGATCGGAATAGGCACGGAACTGCTCGAGATTTTCGACAATGAGGCCCGTTTCCTCTTCGGCCTCACGGGCCGCCGCCGCCTCCAGCGTTTCCCCATAATCCACGAAGCCGCCGGGAATGGCCCAGCCGTACGGCGGGTTCTTACGTTCGATCAGGACGATTCCTCGTCCCGGTATTTCGATAATTATGTCCACTGTAAGGGCGGGATTACGATATGTGGCTACCGCAGTTCCGCACCTGGGACAGCGGATCTCTTTGCCTTCACTCATGCAAGTACCTCCTTGAAGTGATTATCCGGGCTGTTTCTCGCGCATGAGGACGTGTTCGAGAAGCAGCACGAGAAGAATCCCGAATATGAGTCCGTTGCCGAGAAAAACGCGGAAGACGGGGGGGACGGTGTTCACGACGTCCTGGGGCAGGTAAGCGATCAGGGTGCCCGCCAGGACCGGCAGTCCGACGACATAATAGCTGCGCTGGGAGATGCCCTTTCCGGCAATTATGGAAAGTGCCGCGCCGATCTGAATTCCCATTGCGGTGCACAGGGCCGCCCCTACGACAGGGGCCGGAATGAGGGCAAAAAGAGCGGCCAGCTTCGGAACAAGTGCCGCCAGGATCAGGAGGAACCCGCCCCAGGCGACGGCAAACCGGCTGGCAACTCGGATGGAGAGTACTACTCCCGGGCTCATGCTGTAGCTGACGGTCCCGATTATACCCATCATTCCGCATATTACGCCGAAAATTCCGTTGATGAAAAGTCCCCGCGGGATGGCACGCGTCAGCCGTTCGCGGTTGGTGATATCTGCAATTGCCTGGATGCTCCCCACACTGTTCACAACTACCGCAATATAGGAAACAGCGAAAGCGATTACCGCAGGCAGTGAGATCTCGGGGCGGGACGGCACTATGGCCGGCGGAATGGAAAACCACGCGGCCGACGCAATCGCTTTTACATCAGGATGTTTCAGCGCGAAAAATAAAGCAGTCCCAACGGTCATGCCGATTAGCAGCCAGATTGTCTTGAAAAATCCTTTGAGCCTGTAGGAAAGAGTGGCCATCAGAAGCACGAGCGCCATGCTGAGCACGAATGTCTGCGTGCTGCCGGATGCGGCAGCTTCGGCACCCGTCATGAGCCGGCTCAGGTAAGGCAGCAATGTGAGGGCCACCAGCATCAGAATGACCCCGACCACGTTGGGCGACATGAGGGTCGTTATTTTCTCGGGCTTTGCAACCAGAACAGTTCCCATGAGAAGAATGCCGCCAAGAATGGTGCCCGCCTGGATTACCGGAATACCGAACGGCGCGAGAACCAGAAATGTCAGGAGAAGAGCAGTCGAAGGTCCGTCAACGACGGGATACCTGTGGCCCCAGAGGCATTGGACCAAAGTGGAGAAACCCGAAGAGAGCAGGATCAATTGGAGAAACCGTACTTCTTCGGCCGGAGAAAAATGGAGGACCCTTGCGGGAAGGACCGCGGCGGCAATGAGCGCTGGAAAAACTATGATTACCCACTGTACCCCGTATGTGACCGCAAGTCTCAGGGGCGGAGGATCGTCGAGGTCGTATATGTATTGATGCCGATCTGCCAATTTGCAGTTGTTCCCATTTGAAGAAGAGCAGGGCACGCCCGGGAAATGGCGCACTACGCGCATTCCCGGAGTTCTATACTGAAGGAAGATGCACTCTTCGACAATATAATAGTGTCCTCCATTCTTCAAAGACCTTCTCGAATCCCGGTTGAGCGAAAATTTTTCTCAAGTCGCGATGCGAACCTGTCGAACTTCAAACCCAGTCCGGAAGCCGATCTTCAACTTTCAAACGATACTGAAATGCTACCGGAATGATACCAAGATGATACCAGGTTGATACCGGAATGATACCGTTTTGCATCATAATGATACCGGAACTGCGTCGGGATGATACTAACTGTGCGAAGGTTTTCACCGCATGACATGTCCAACCCGGGCGGAAATTCTGGGGGTTCCTGCCTGACTCGGCTGCGGTTTCGTCCGAAGGCCTCCTCGACGTTCCCCCTCGATAAGTGTCGCTCGGGTCGCTCTTTTTTCATTTCGCCCCGTCCAATCCATTGCCTCCTCCCGGCAAATCTTCGTCTATCCTGAGTTTCCCGGATAATGTACGATCCTGTTAACCGAACGGTTACCATATGGCTTTTTCAGGTACGGAAACCGGCTAATCTTTTTTTCGCTGTTCTTCATTTTTTCGTACACGGACCTTTTTGCTTCCCGATTCTTCCTCCCTTCCGTATGTGATGGGAAAACAAAGGTGCTTTCTGCTCAGCGGATACGAAGGGCTCTCACAAAAACCTCGATAAAGCTCGGCTGCCAACCTGCGCGTTCACACCAGCTTAAGCATACCTGCGCGACATCGATGCTTCGCGCGGGTGTCAGCCTTACCGCCCTGAAAGAGACCCTCGGTCACCGGGACATAAAGATGACATTGCGCTATGTCCAGGTGACACAAGCCGACCTTCAGCGAGAATTCTCCCGGGTCGTTGGAAGATGGAAGGCCTCCATCCCGTGCCTCAGTTCCCGGGTCCCTGCCGGTCACGTAAAAATGGTGCAACCCCGGCCATCTGTACCGGCCTGGATGCAATCAGGGATCAGTTTGAAATGCACCGTCGCGGAGCAATTGATCAAAAGATCAAAAAGCAGGTCATAAATTACAAACCCTGCCAAGGCGCCTCGTCCGATTCCGCACATTTCTAGCCGCATTACTCAAGGCATAAGAACTGGTATGGATTAGCCTGTCAAAGAAAGGGGAAATTCGGTGCATCTCATCCGAGGGCCCAATTGCGAAGCCCTGCATCAGATAGGAGCGCAAAACCATGCGCATAGGGAAAGTCGCAATTAACTATGAGATATCCGGTAAACCCCGGTCTTAAGTTACTGATAAGTTCTGAATAGGTGCCGCCTTTCGCAATGCTGTAGGTGGTTGTTGTATTTGGTGCCCCTGTTCCGATACCGTAAAAGTGGATTGTACAGCTTCCGCTCTTTGCATCTATAGTACCGAATGGATCAGCGCCGGCATTCGAGATTGAATCCCGGTATCAAGGCCGTTAGCAGCCGTTACAAATGAGAAGAGGAGGTTGGTTTTGGTAACGTCGTCCGTGCAGTTTCCCAGTGGAGCCCCCTGCAGCCTTGTCTGTCCCTGTGCTCCCTGTGGGATTTGACAGCGACAACATACACCTGACTCGTCTTCCGTTATCGCGAGTCATAAAATACGGGACAGGGGACACCTGAATCCTTCGGTGTGTAAACCTCAGCCTGAAGTCTTCCGCATGGTTTCAACCACCCGGGAGGATACAGCCCGGTGGTTCCACACTACACCCCCCGAGGCATCTTCCATGATAGTGGACCAATGTGGGAGGGGCTGAGGCTGGGCAATTGATCGTGAAGATGCGAAAGTCAAGCAGCTTTCCCGGGGGATACTCCATGACTGAGGCCACCGCGAATCAGGGGGTATTCCCTCTCTTAAAGATTCAACTATTCCGGATCCTGCCTCATTCGGACACCGAGCCGCTTTCTGTTCTGGGCCGGGGCAGGTTTGGCACAGTGTTTTCATCGTGCCCAACCTGCCCTGTTCCGTGGAGGGTTACTCGGGAACGATCAGAATCGCAATTCCATGCCCCCCTGAAATCCCGCGCCGTTTTTTTCACCACCACTGAATACCGTTTCGCCGTAAACCGACAACCTGTCTTGAACTCGCTTCGTAAAGCCTATGCCGTATTCGGCATAGGCGGTTCCCATCTTAACTGTCGGTAGGGAAACATTGTCGATAGTCCCGCTTGAACCGTTCGTCACGTTGAACATCCCTCTGGCTGTTGCGTAGGCCGTCCAGGTTGCCCTATTGAGAATCAGATTCAGCCCCGGTGCGACATTGAACCCGCTTAGCGCGCTCGAGGTGAGGGAACTATTGCCGTACACGCTCTCCCAGGCCTGCTTGCCGAAAAAATTGTAGCTGAGGAGCAGGTTCGGCTGCAAAACAAGATCGTTGGTCAAATTGAAATTGTAAGCGCTTTTCGAGGCAATTCCCGTGAACCATGACGACACATTGTCCGCGGGGCCGAGAAAGGACATCCTGTTATCCAGCCATCCCAGATTCACCAGCAGGGAAGACATGGCATTTCCATGATACAAAGTCTCCATGATGCCGAACTGGTACACGTGCTGGTGCATATCGACGCCACTGAACGTCTGAGATTCATCCCCGTAACCGAAATATGCGGTCGGCATCAGTTTCCATCCCTGTAAGGGTTCCGCGGCTGGAAGATCGACACCGAATATGGAGCCCCACATGCTGCTTTTCGTGTTGATATCCTGACTCAACTGCATTCTTTCCAAATTGCCGTAGGACTTGAGCCATAACCCGCCATATTTTTTACCGGATTGATCGCTATCGGATGCGAACGGAACATATCCATCCAATGCCGATCGTTGAGTTCCCAAGCCGATATGATCGAAAACGACGTTGTTTGTTGTTAGCTGATTCAAGTACGCCGACTCGATCGCGACCTGGCCTCGGAATACCGGCGGATTGTACCCTTCCCAGTTGAGATCGTAGGTCCCGTTCCCCACGGATGCCAGGCTGTATTTTGCAAGAGGTGTCGTTACGATATTGCCGGTCCCGGTAAATACGACTGTGGGATCGATGGTGCCCGCGGCGTCGAATACATTCAGGTTCACTTTCCGCGTGTCCGTCAGGGGGCCGACGACGTTAAAACCGCTGACGTTGATCACGTCTCCGGGATTGGTCGTGGTGATATTTCCGGTGATTTTGTACTTGTCGGAAGTTTGCGTACTTGGAGAAACATCGATCAGGAATTTCGCGATTCCGGAAGTTCCGACATTTAAGTTCCCCGTGATGTTGTTTGTCGCCACGACTCCGTTCATCGTGTTGATGGTCGAACCCACCGACAGGCCGCCGCTCGTGACGTCGAAACCGCTTCTTGCAATTCCCATGTTAGCGTTTGACAGGCTCAAACCGTTATTGAACGAAACGGAATCGGCGGCAATGTTCAAGGTGGCGACTGGATTTCCGGGGCCCAGACCCACCGAAACGTTGTCGTTAAAATTGACGGCATCCGAAATGATTTGCACCAGGCCTTCGTGGACCAGGAGGTTGAAGTTGAAGGCCGCGTTATTTGCCTGATACGTGTACGATCCGCTTCCTTCCTTGACCAGGGACATATTATGTCCCGCAACGCCCGATATGACTCCGGCCGATGTCGTCGAGACGTTATAGGCGCCTGTGTCGAGGGTCAGGGTGGAGTTGTCCGAGAAGATCACATTGGAGCCGAAACGGGAGTGATTGCCGAATAGAAGGTGCAGATCGCCGCCGTTGAGATGAGTGGTGCCCGAAATATAGGATTCGGCGCCCGTGAACCTGGCCAGTCCTCCATTGACGTACAGGTCCCCCGTATAACCGAAGTTCGCACCCGTAAAGAGCATCGTTCCCGCACCGTTTTTGTTGATTACCCCGGTGCCGCTCAACGATGCGCCGAAAGATTGCTCCGATGAGTTGGTGAGATTGAGCGTGCCGTGATTAACGAACGTCCCCCCCGTGAAACTGCAGCTATTGTTCAGCAGGGACACGGTGGAATTCGGATTGTTAATCAAATTTCCGCCGGTCACATTCAAAGTACCGTGCGTGGTTAGCGAATCGAGGGTCAGACTTCCGGCGGAAAGATTCACGGTGCCTGCCCAGGCATCGCTCCCCGTCCCCGAGCCGTTCAGGGTCACCGTCCCGCCTGATATATTGAAAGTATTGCCCGAGTATATGTTTACCGTGGCGCCGGATCCGATCGTTGAGCCGCTGCCTGAGGTCAGGGTGTTTCCGGTCCCGTTCGAGGGTCCGATATTTACCGTTCCGCCAGTGATATTGCTGCCACTGTCATTCAAGGTTAGTTTTGAACCGTTCGTCAAATTCAAAGTTCCGCCTGTCTGGCTGTAAATGCTGTTGCCTGACTGATCGGAAGTATTAAGGGTATTGTGAGTGAGGTTGTCCAGCGTCAAAGTTCCCGTGCCCGACAAGGTGATTCCAGCCCCCATACCCCAGTTCCAGTTGCCTACGGGAGCGTAGGTGACGCTTCCACCCGTAATGTGGAAATAATTCATTGAACCGTCAATCCCGATCGCCACTGCGCTTGTTATGACTCCACCGTTGAAATATACATCGGTGCGCTTGGTCCCCGGCGCGAATGCAACCTCGCCGACGGTAAAACTACTGGATCCGTTCAAATAGACGGTCCCGCCCTGCTGGCTGTTGTTGGCCCCGAACAAGGTGGTGCCCGGATAGGAGGAGTCGGTTTGATTCACGCCGTTTTGCAGGGTGACGTTGGAGAGGGTGAGTGTCCCGTTGTTTACAATGGTGTTGTGCGTGGTGGAACCCGAATTGTCGATCTCCCCACCGGTAATATAGAGGGGGAAGGCCTTATTGACCCAAAATACGGCGTCCGCGCCGCTGCCGTTTATTGTGTAGCCGTCGAGCCACACGGAAGTCCCAAAAGCGGACCAGGTGCCGAGGTTTTTCGTACCGCCGGGAGCGCTTAGATTCGTATTAACCTGGAGAGGCACCGAGAACGCCGGCCAGAAGTCCCAGGCAGATGTAAACCCGCTCCAGGAGTTGACGAGAACTGCCCCGGCGGGCAAGGGCCGAAGCGTTGCGAGCATAAGAAAAATCCCGGCGACCAATGCTTTTTTCATAATCTCTTTTCCCCCCAAGAGTGCACGAAAGAGTATCGCGCATTTTCCACACCACTTCGTTTTTCCCATTCTTGAATGCCCCCATGTTTTAGAGCGATACCAGTCCCACGGAACTCGTACCCGCCGGACGCGCTTATTATCTGCCCCCCCGCTGCACCGGTGGGGCATGCCTGTTGCCCACTGATTTCGTCTCCGGGAGACGTAAATCAGGGCTATGAATCCATCAAGAGATACAAGACGGAGTCGATGGAACCAGTAACGCGAATACTGCTTTCTACGACCGATGATGTCTGGCCCGAACCGTCTCTGACTTGGAAATAAACGGTCTTGGATCCGACAGTCGAGCTCAGAGTGAAGGATGGGGCCGTTGAGTAGGATTGCCAGGCTGCACCATCGAAGTCGGGGGATTCACTTGCCCTGTACTCGACGGGAATGCTGCCCGCAACGGTGTTATCCAGAACGACAACGGTGTTGTTACAAGTGATCACGCGGTTTATGGAAGACTTGTTGATTTGAAAAGAACTGACAGTCGGCACCATGTTTCTGATCTTGGCCTGCAGCCCTGAAGTCAATTGGCTCAGATGTATGACGAGTTGCGCATTGCAGACACCTGACCGGGGATCTACGCCGGGTACATTCTGTTGGATCGGAATTTCGAATATTTCCTGGGCTGCGATCGCATACGAGCGCGATACCAATGCGGGAGACTTTGTCCCGTCGGGGAGCGGCGCCGGATTGACCGCGGGATCGACATCCACCACAAGAATTGAGATGGTTTGGTCGTCACTGTTGCGGACTATCTCGAAGCAGCGAAACCCCTGAGGAAAATCTCTTAACGAGGAAGTCTCGACCTCCCAGAAGCCGTACCCCGACCCTGGATGGCCGGCGTCAGGCTGTGGAGTGATGGCGTTGCGGTGGGCATGTCCTGCGGCCCACAGGACGACATTTGAATAGGTGCTGCTGATTTTGTTGACCAATTCGTAATCGGTGATAACAGAATCAGGATTCCAGCAGGCAGGAGTGTACGGGGATGGAGTTTGATAATCGTAGGGCCACACCGGAATATGCGCACAAATGATCATGAGTTCGTCGGCAGCCTGGCCACTGTCGAGCTCATTCAGGAGCCAGTTGTAGCGGGGTTCGTCAAGACAACCCTTTACACCGTAGCCCAACTTGTCGGTATCGTCGAGAACGATGACCCTGATTGGAACATCCGTCCTCGGCTTGAAGGTGTAGCAGGCGGCCAGCTCGGTGCCGTCGATCATTCCCTGCGTAAATCCGTGTCCGACCGGTTCGGACGTGGTATTGAAAAACTCGCTCATCCAATCGCTGATCGTAAGCGCGTAGCGGTCCGGGTCGGCGACAACGGTCGGGAGCGGATTATACTGGCTGGTCGGCCCCACATTAATGATGTCCCCATACTCTGTCGAGCCGTCAACGACACCCATCAAGTACCCTCTGCCATTCATGATGACCCGGAAATCAGGGGGCGATGTGGGCGGTCCCGTGTTGAGGATGTTGGGCCCGACCGCAATTTCCCGGAGATGTTCGGTCCAATAGGTCGATCCCTTGAAGAACTGATCGTGGTTCCCGATGGCCTGGTACCATTTGATCGATTTGTCGAGACCGGCTGCTACATATGGTTTCTGATAGTTCCATTGGCTGGCTCCGGCGTGAGCGCCGGAACTGGGGGAGACGGGACCGCCGTCGATGACGTCGAGATACCATCGCAACTCGTTGTGCTGAGTATTGTCGCACGCATCTCCGAGAGCGATGCCGAAATCAAACGGCGCCATCTTGTGCAGGGCATTGATTGTCTGGATGGCGGCGTCGAGAACGTGGGTCGTGTAGAGCATGACACCTGAATAACTCGAAGGTTCACCGACGGGTTTGTTGTTCACCAGCGGCAGGGGATATTGGTACCCGTTGCGAATCACCTGAGCCGGAGTTTCTTTGTCGCAGATATGGACGTCGCTGAAGGTGAAAAATGACAAGAGCCCTGCGGCCGATGGATCAGGGAAGGATGGAGTAGTCGTGCTTCCAGTGTTCATGTCGATGGAACAGTAAGGGGAGCCACCCCCTGCCGGAACGCCCTCCGGATTCTGTTCCCACAGTCCGTAGCCGTTTGCCGTGTATAAAGATATTTGACAGGGATATATCGTCGCATTTGGTCCCAAAGGGGGGAGTGGCAGGGGGGCCCTGACAGTCCTCTCCAACGTAGTGCGGACATCTGTGGAAATGGGATAGGTCGGGCTCACGGCGGCAAGCGCCTTTTTCAGGATGGGTAGGGGCGAAAGCTGAAGTCCGAGAACTGCCGCGGAACCAGCGCAATATTTTAAAAAATCTCTTCTTCGAATGCTCATTGGTGCTCCTACAAAATGGTTGCTGCTTCGCATCGGTCGAAAAACGGAAAAGTGAGTATGGGAGAATGTCCCGCGGTCTTGTTTGCCTTGCACCCGAGGTCATCTGGTAAAGCCGAAGAAGAGCTCGAATATAGCGCCCCGCCATGCTCAAATTCGGAAGTAAAGGGTAGGAGCTTTAACCAAAAAATACATTATCGCGCATAATAATACTGTCTGGCCGATATGCTTTATTAAGCCAAATCTTTTCCTATTCTTCTAATGCTGCCGGGTTGGGATGATCGAGTGAGCCTTACCGTCCGGAAAGAGACCCTCGGTCACCAGGACATAAAGATGACATTGCGCTATGTCCAGGTGACACAAGCTGTCAGTGCGAATCCGAGGAGAATTTAAGAATGAAATTCATGTGTTGAGATTTGACGTGGTTGCGATATAGAGAGATGTATTGACTCTTGAGTGCTTGCCCAAGGGCTTCTCTATGGTTCAAACCACCCGGGGAGGTATCAGGAGAGTATCTTCACACCACAAAACTCGGGTTTATACACCCGGGAAAAATAGCCTTCACTGAAACTCACGCCAAGAGTGTCACCGAGCAGAGTTTTTATCGAGATTTCCGGTCGGAGTGCTCATTCCTATGCTTAGACGGTCATTCTTGATGCCGAAATAGTACTTCTAAGGCGGGTAAAGTGCGGTAATGATGAACTTCCGGTGACAAACAACTTCAACTATGGAATCATATCCTCAGGTCGTCAGAACAAAAGAATTCGCTGTCATCATCCCCCGGGGAGAATGAATTGGATACACATTTGGAACGATGTCTTGAGCGCTGGACAAAAACCGGACTGATCGATATTGCCCTTGCCGAGCGGATTCGCGCTTTTGAGGCGGAACAGGAAAAGATGCGGGGGATGCGCTGGCCGGTTTTGTTGGCAATCAGCTTTGGTGGAGTGTTGCTGGGCGCTGGCGTGCTGCTTTTTGTCGCAGCACACTGGGAAAATCTTTCGCCGGCAGAGCGCTTTTGTCTCGTTTTGCTTCTGATTACGTTCTTTCATGTTGCAGGGGCAGTTACGGCAAAACGCTTCTCAATCCTTTCTATTGCGCTACATGCCGTCGGTACGATCTGCCTTGGTGCAGGTATATTTCTCTCGGGCCAAATCTTTCATCTGCAGGAACACTGGCCAAGTGGCGTAATGCTGTGGGCGTTAGGTGCCTGGGTTGCGTGGGGACTTTTGCGCGATTGGCCGCAGGCGATGCTCGTTGCGCTGCTGACTCCAGCGTGGCTTGGCAGCGAGTGGATAGAGGCAACAAGCAGGTTTGCCGGTTATGGAAAAATCCTTGCCGAAGGCGCACTGCTGCTGGCCATAACGTACCTAACGTCAATCTTGCCGCAGAAGATAACGGTGGTTCGTAAAGCACTGGGGTGGGTTGGGGGACTAGCGCTGATTCCTGCAGTTTTTGCCTTGGTTAACTCGGCCCAACTCAGTTCCTATAATTCATATCCTTTGCCTTTAACTTATCAGCTCCTTGGATGGACCGCTGCCCTGGCGCTGCCGCTCATGCTGGCATGGTGGCTGAGGCATGCCGGCTTCTGGATAAATCTCGTTGCAGTTCTCTGGGTTATGACGCTTGGCGCATTTAGCTACCCGACGTTTCAGGCGGGCCACTTGCCCCGTGGCCCAATCTGGCACGAATTGGGGATATACGGGATATGTGTATTGGGTTCCATCGGCTCCATTGCCTGGGGCATAAAGGAAAAACGCAAGGAACGCATCAACCTGGGGGTTGCCGGATTTGCTCTGACGGTGCTCGTTTTTTATTTTTCCAGTGTAATGGATAAGCTCGGGCGTTCCATCAGCCTTATAGGGGTTGGCGTTCTATTCGTAGTGATGGGGTGGTTACTGGAAAAGATGCGACGTCGTCTTTTGTCTGCCTTGGGAAAGGTGAATCATGAAACCATGGATTAAAGGCATAGTAGTTGCCGCAGTGCACATTTGCCTGGTGGCGTCGCTTGGTGCCAAGCTGCTCTACGACCGTTCGGTGCGACCCCGCGTATGGACACTTGCTGCCCCCTATGACCCGAACCTTCCAATCCGCGGACGCTATGTCAGACTGCAACTTGTTGTCGAGCTAAGGGGAATCGAGGACAAAAAAACAGTAAACTCCATGTTGCCGGTAATCCTGAAAGTCGAGGGAGACCATCTGATCGCCCAGGCTGATCCTGACAGGCGGGGATATGAATCCTCTGATTTACATGTGCAGTTCATCTCGCGAGGCGACAGCAGGTTGGCGGTGCTCGGCAAACCCGCCGCCTTCTTTATTCCGGAGAACGTCACCGATCCATCGCGCCGCCCTTCGGATGAGGAATTGTGGGTTGAAGTAACGGTTCCGAAGAAAGGTCCTCCCCGGCCGATCCGACTTGGGGTAAAGAAAGGTGACAGCGAGATTGTCCCGCTTGAACTCAATTAGAATGGTACATGCCTCTCTGTCGAAATACCGTCTTCTTTCCCGGATTGGCAATATCTTGCCAAAGTTGAAACCTAAAGCCACCTCGACTCCATAAATAGATGATCTGGGCTTGGCAAGTTTCGAGGGAGCCGATTTGAAGGATCAGGCAAAGGAAGCTTATGGAGTTTGGATGCAAGACGGCCAACATCCTTCCCTCCAGTTTAAGAAAGTCCACGAACGACTCAATATTTACTCTGTACGCGTAAGCCTTGCTTGGCGTGCCCTGAAGTTCGAAGGCTTTCAAAGTCTGCTGGAGGCCTTGCCGATCACAATATTTCCGTCATTGGACGGGTCTTCCCTCTCTTGTTCTGAGATCGCTTCAGCAGCCATATCAACCAGTTTATCCTGGGAGTCGGCAAATGCCTTCGTCCCAGCGTTTTTTCATCCTCGATTTCAGCAAGAATGAGCTTTGCGATAGCGTCCTGGCATTCAGTGGGCAGGGAGGATGCTGCGTCAAAGGCAATGGCTCACTCAAGCCGGGAACCCGACGCGCATCTTCCGTCAAGCAGCTCTTGGTTGCACTTCCCGTTTAATTGCCTCTCCACTCGCAATCTGAGTCCGCCTGATATCGTAGGCGGTCTGAAGGTTCATCCAAAATTCCGGCGTCGTTCCAAGATATCGTGCCAGGCGCAAAGCTGTGTCGGCAGTGATCGAACGCCGTTCATTCAGGATGTCTGTGATTCTGTTGGGAGGCACGCCAAGGGCTCGGCCTAATGCGTTTGCGGAAAGCCCCAATTCATCGAGTTCCTGTTTTAAAATCTCACCTGGATGAATGGGACGCATGCCGTTTGGCATGGTGATCTCCTTCTTCAATGATAGTCAATGATCTCTACATTGTGCGGGCCATCTTCATGCCACTCGAAACAGATCCGCCACTGCTGGTTGATGCGGATGCTGCATTGGCCCTTCCTATCTCCTGAAAGGGTTTCGAAGCGATTGCTCGGAAGGAGCATCAGGTCCTCAATTGCAGCGGCGCTATCCAGAATTTGCATTCGTCGTTCCGCTTGCTTCTGGGAGGTCTGAAATCTTCGTACATTCCGGCCCTCGTACAGCGCCTCTGTGTCCTTATCGCGAAACGAGCGGATTCATGGCCCTCACCTAGGAATATGTTATGTAATTCGTAACGCATACCAGGGCGGAGTCAATCAGAGAACTGCCTTCGAATCCGCACTCTCAATCAATTTCGTTGTGTGGAACCACCCGCCCGATACCTCCCCGGTGGTTTAAACCAGAGTATCTCAGCAGAATAGATGCCAAATAAAACCCCCCAGCCTGATGAGATCCGGACGCCTGCCCTGACCGGTCCTCCTTCGGAGGCGGAGCGCTCCACGAAGAGCTGAGGATGGATTCGATTTTCAGCAACGCTCCACATCTCCGTCCCTTTTTTTATTCCCGATGATTCTTTTCCGTAACCCCCAGGTTGTTTCGCGCGGAGCGGCGAAGGCCGCGAAGAGAGGCGACTCGGAGGACACAGGGATCGCCGCATCTCGTCTTCACTTTGATGACCGGTACCATGGGAGGCTTTCAGGTAAAATTTGTTTAAGAAAGGCGAGAATGAGGCGGGAAAAAGAACTTGAGGCCAAGCTGGACGGTGGGCAGGTGGAACCGCAAAGAAACTTCATCCGCTGGTTCCCAAGGCGGACCTTGGGAACCAGCGGCGTATTTCCTTAAAGCAACAACATTGGTTTTTTTTCGACTTATTAGTGCAAAATCTCGAAAAGCGTACTGATGGAATCTTCGTTATGGATGCTGCGGATAGCGGCTGCGAAGAGTTTGG
This sequence comes from Pseudomonadota bacterium, assembly GCA_023416335.1. The sequence continues at coordinate 14,607 of JAEZHY010000035.1, forward strand.
CGGCGGTTACGCATGTGATTTTGCTGCAGCCGCAGATATCGTCTCTTATCGGCAGCGTGTCGGTTACTATCAGCTTTTCCAGGGGGCTGTTCTCGATACGCTCTATTGCCGGGCCGGACAGAACGGCGTGGGTAACGGCGGCGTATACGGAGTGCGCTCCTTTTTCGAGCAGCGTCCGGGTGGCTTCCACGAGAGTGCCGGCCGTATCGACCATATCGTCGAGAATTATTGCGGTTTTGTCCTGAACTTCACCGATGATGTTGAGGGCTTCCGCCTTGTTGGGATCCGAGCGGCGCTTGTCGATCATCGCGAGGCCGGATTTGAGCAGTTTCGCGTAGGCGCGGGCACGGGGCACGCCGCCCGCGTCCGGTGAGACAATGACAAGGTCGCGTTCGAAGTGCTCTTTTATGAATGGAAGCAGAATGGGCGAGGCATAGAGGTTATCCACCGGCACGTCGAAAAATCCCTGGATCTGCCCTGCGTGCAGGTCCATCGTAACGATGCGGTTTGCGCCGACCCGGGTGATCAGGTCTGCGATCAGTCGTGCCGTGATGGGGACCCTCGGCTTGTTCTTTCGGTCCTGGCGCGCATAGCAGTAGTAAGGCATCACCGCGGTGATTCTGCGGGCGGACGCGCGCTTGAAGGCGTCGATCATAACGAGCAGTTCCATCAGGTTGTCATTTACGGGAGCCGCTCCGGACTGGATAACGAATACATCCGCCCCTCTGACGTTTTCGCCGATTTCGACCCTGATTTCCCCGTCGCTGAACCTCCCGACCAGTGCCTTGCCGAGAGGGATTTCCAGGATTTCGCAAATCTTGTTGGACAGCGCCGTGTTGCTGTTGCCGGCGAAAACCTTCATTCCATATACAGCCATGCTTCTCTACCTCATTCCCGTCATGGTTTTTAAAAGAAGAGATTTCATATTATATAAAAATGCGAAAGGCAAACCCGTTTTGATAAGCAGGGTGTCTGTCCGCACAGAAATATTCACCTCAGCGGCAACTCCTCCCGAAATTCCCGCCGTTCATTTGCCGGGGGGCAAACCGCTCGGTCAGATATTGTCGATATCTTCTTCGGTGAAGCAATACCCTTCGTGGCCCGTCCAGTAGAGAAAACGGTGGCAATGCGGGCACTGCATGAGGGCCTCATCCCGTTGAAGCTCGATGAATTTCTGGGGCGGTATGTTCATATGACATACCTGGCACACGCCGTTTTCCACCGATGAGACGGCGATCCCCGCCTGTTTCTGGAGAAGAAAGTCGGTTTTTTTCAGAAGTTCCGGGGTAACGCGTTCGCGCACGCCCTGGCGAATCGCTTCCAGTTTGTCCAACCGGCTCTTCAGGGAGTCGTTCTCTTTCAGCAGGACTGCTTTTTGCTCCTCAAGTGCCTTGCGTTTTTCGGACACTTCCGCCTCAAGACCTTTTAGCTCCCCGCCGAGCGCCTCGATGGCGTCCATCAACTCAAGGGCGCTGTCCTCGTTACGGGAAACCTCTTTTTTGGTATCGTCCATCTCTTTGACGATTGCCTGGTATTCCTTGTTGGTCTTAACTTCACCCTGGCGGGTTTTCTGGCGGGCCATGCGGCTGTGGAGGTCTTCTATCTGCTGCTCGATGGACTTGTGATTCTTCTTGGCGGTTTCGTATTCTTCCTTCTTCGAAAGGTATTCTCCTTCGAAAGCTTCGAATTCCCGTTCGAGTTCGGCGATCCGCCGTGGAGCTTCCTCGCTGCTCCGGATCAACTGGTTTCTTTTATCTTCGATCTTCTGGTATTCTATCAGGCATTTGAGCTGATCAAGCAATTCGTATCCTCCTGAATTGATTTGCGGTGGAAGCGATCATTCTGCTTGGCCGCATTTTTCGAAATTTAACATTTCCCGGCAACTACCTGGAACGGGTCTTCTTCCGATTTGGAAACAAAAACCTCCAGAGTTGCTCCCTCTTTCCGTGCAATCTCCCGAATGAAAGCGGCAAGAGGCTCCAGGATGAGTCTTTCCGAAGCGAAGTGCCCGATGTCCAGGACAGCAAGTCCGTTCTCTTCGGCCAATCTACAGTCGTGATATTTCATATCCCCGGTTATGAAAAGGTCCGCGCCTTTTGCGCGAGCCTTTGCAATCAGGCTTGCTCCGCTGCCGGTGCAGACGGCCGTTCGGAGTATTTCCCCCGCCGGGTCTCCGGTCATTCGGACCGCTACATCACCGAGTGCGGCACTCAGTCTTTCGGCGATCTCGCGCAGTGTTTTCGGCCGGGGCAGTGTTCCGACAATTCCCATGCCCAGGTACAGAGGATCTTCCAGCAGCCCCTGTTCGGACTCCAGGGGGCTGATTTCGGTCAGATCCAGCATTCTTATGAACTGTGCGTTTGTACCTTCACGGGCCGCGTCGAGGTTGGTATGGGCGGCCACAATGTTGATCCCCGAAATCAATGCCTGTGCGATGATTCCTCCCGGCCAGGAATCGGTTCTTATCGTCTGAATGGGTCGCAGCAGCAGAGGATGATGCGTAACGATGCATTCACATCCGAGTGCCTGTGCCTCCCGCAGGGCAGGCGATCCCGGATCGAGCGCCACGAGGATTCGGCTCACCTCGGAGGTCGGATTTCCAATCTGCAGACCGCAATTATCCCAGGATTCTGCAAAACGAAATGGCGCCCAGGAGTCGATCCACGACAGTATATCCTTTACACGGACCATCTGATCGCCTTTTCACAAAAGAAGAGGGGTGTTCCTGGTCGGAACACCCCTCTGGTTTACACTGGTCCCATTGTTTCCGGTACCGCTGAGTTACCAGGTTTCTTTTGATTACGAACCAATCCTCCGGAGAAGGAGAATCCCATTCTTGAATGACCTGCCTAACTAATTTACCCAACCAAAATTGGTGGGCCCACCTGGCCTCGAACCAGGGACCTGCCGGTTATGAGCCGGATGCTCTACCAAACTGAGCTATGGGCCCATCGCATCAAACGATCGAACTGAAAGTATAAATGCGCCGCTTGAAAAGTGTCAAGATAAAATGGCATCGATTTTTCAGTTCGGCGACGGTAATTCTAGGTTTCGATAAAGCTCTTAAGTTCCTTGCGGCGGCTTGGATGACGAAGTTTCCGCAACGCCTTCGCCTCGATCTGCCGAATACGCTCCCGGGTGACGGTAAAGTCCTGCCCGACCTCTTCCAGCGTATGGTCTGCCTTCTCGCCTATCCCGAAGCGCATACGGAGGACTTTTTCCTCCCTGGGCGTCAGAGTGGCCAGAGCTTTCCTGGTCTGTTCGCTCAGGTTGAGGTTTATGACCGCATCAACCGGGGATGCAACCCTTTTGTCCTCTATAAAATCGCCAAGATGGCTGTCTTCTTCTTCGCCGATGGGAGTTTCGAGACTGATCGGTTCCTTGGCGATTTTAAGAACCTTGCGCACCTTGTCCACGGGGAATTCCATTTTTTCGGCAATTTCCTCCGGGACCGGTTCGCGCCCGAGTTCCTGGACGAGATACCGGGACGTGCGAATAAGCTTATTTATAGTTTCGATCATGTGGACGGGGATCCTGATCGTCCGTGCCTGATCCGCGATTGCGCGGGTGATGGCCTGCCGAATCCACCAGGTTGCATACGTGCTGAACTTGTACCCCCGCTGGTATTCGAATTTGTCCACGGCTTTCATCAGGCCTATATTGCCTTCCTGGATAAGATCCAGGAACTGCAGTCCGCGGTTCGTGTATTTCTTGGCGATGCTGACCACAAGCCTCAAATTGGCTTCTATCAGTTCACTTTTGGCAAGCTTGGCCCGGAGCGAGCCGTCCTTCACTTTGCTGAGTATCTGACGGAGGGATTTGGAATCCATTTTGGCTTCCATTTCCAACTCCGCGATTCGTTCCCTGGCATCCATGGCCTTTGCGTAGAGCTGTTGAAAATCATTCGCGGGCAATCCGCATTTCGCCGCACATGCCTGTATTTTCTCTTCATCCAGGGGCTCGAGAATGGGTTTCGGGTCGCTGCCGCCCCTTCCGATGCGCGCCAGGCACTCCTTCAGGTTCCTCTCTGAGCTTTCTATCGCTATGAGATGGCTGTTGAGCTTTTCTATGATGCTGTCGATATGCCGCCTGCTGAGCTGAAGCCCTTTGAGCAGGTTGATTATCTGTTCTTTATTCTGCTGAATTCGGTTCTTTAGTTCGAACTCCTGTTCGGCATCGGGGTTTTCACTAAGCAGGAGCGTCTGCATGGCTTTGTCTTCTTCGTCCAGCCGCTGCAGTTCGTCCAGAATTGTGATGATGCGGTGTTTCTGAGCCGCTTCCTCCTCCTCGGAAATTTCTTCCTCGACCTCTCGAATCACTTCATTCAGGTGATAGTTCTCGCTCTGAAGTCTTTCCCGCAGGCTCATAATCTGTTTAATGCCTATGGACGACTCCATGATGGCATTGAAGATTTCCCGTTCTCCTGCTTCGATCCGTTTCGCTATCTCGACTTCTCCGTCCCTTGTGAGCAAAGAGACCTGCCCCATCTCCCGCAGGTACATCTTTACCGGGTCCGTAACACGGTTCGTCGTATCCGCTTCGAGCTGGAGTTCGTCTTCCTCTTCTTCCATGAGGCCTTCCGAGTCGGAAACCGGCCCCCGGACAACCTGCACCTGCTGCTCGGAATCGACAATTTCGATGTCCATTTCATCGAAGATCATCATCATATCGTCCAGTTTGTCGGCCGTGACGATTTCTTCCGGCAGTGCTTCGTTTACTTCGTCCAGAGTGAGGTAGCCTTTTTCCTTGCCGGCAGCAATGAGGCGATTCAAATCATCAATTTCAGGTTTGTTCATTGCAGGGTCGCGCCTCTGCTTAGCATCCTTCTCCGTCATTGGTCCCTATCTCCTAAACGTTATCAGAAAAATCGCTAACGTCGGTCTTGGCCTTGAGATCCCTTATTTCAACCAGAATGGTTCTGATCCGGGCTGAATCTCCTTTTCTTTCCGCTTCACGCAGAGATTCTTCAAGTTCCTTTCTTTTCTTCCTCGATTCCCGTATCACCAGATTCTGAAGCCAGTCCTTCAGCTGGATCTCAGGCTCGCTCAGTTCATACGGTTCGAGCAGATAGCGTGTATATATTTCCTGCAAATCCAATGCCGGAAGCAGGTCGTAAACAGAGGTGCCCGATTCTTCAGTGTCGCAGAAGCCTCCACGGCACAGCACGTCCGCTATCGCGGACAGCTTCGATTCCCGAAAACAGCACAGTGCGTCCGAATTCCGCACACATTCGACCAATTCGGGATACTTGATCATGAGCCTCAGGACTTTTTCCTCCAGAGACTCGACTTCAGGCATCTTTGGAACAGTGACGGATTTGAAATTCCGTTGCGGCTTTTCGATTCTTCCGTACTTCTCATGCAGCAGTTGTGCATCGGCAAGCTCTTCGGAAATGTCGAAACGATTCGCAATGATCCTCAGGTATTCCGATTTTAGAATCGGCTGTTTGACCACCTGGAAAATCGGCCGAAGCTCCGAAAAAATCCGGGATCTTCCAGCCGCGGTTCCATCCCACTCCGAGAGCGTTTTCCGAATCGCATAAGCCCCGAGTTCCTCCCGGTGGGCAACCAGGTGTTCCAGTTCGGATAAGCCGCGCTTTTTGAGAAAATCATCCGGGTCCATGTCGTCCGGAAACCGGATGCAACTTATTGAGAGTTCCTCCTGTAAAAAGAGGGGCAGGGAACGCAGCATGGCCCTTTCCCCGGCCTGGTCCCCATCGTAGGCGAGGACCACTTCATCGGATATTCTCGAAAGCAGCCGTACCTGATGGCTGGTCAAAGCCGTTCCGAGCGTGGCTACAACCCTGTGGAAACCTTTTGCATGAAAGGCCAGAAGGTCCATGTAGCCTTCCACCAGGATTACCTGCCTCGCCTGGCGGCACGCTTCGCGAGCAGTGCCGTACTGGTACAGCATTCTCCCCTTATGGTAGAGGGGTGTCTCCGGGCTGTTGAGGTACTTCGGCTCATTTTGCTGCTCATCCTGTGAGAGACTTCTTCCGCCGAAGGCGACAACTCTACCCCGTTCATCCTTTATCGGAAAAATCAGTCGATTTCTAAACCTGTCGAAAAATTTCCCGGAATCGCTGCTGCTTTGGGTCAGAAGGCCTGCCTTGACTCCCAGTGCCGGTTCGATCCCGTTTTTTTTCAAGTGCTCTAACAGCCCATCCCATTTTGCGGGTGAATAACCCAATTTTTGCGATTCGACAACCTCGGGAGGCAACTCCCGCTTGACAATATAATCGCGGGCAATTCTGCCCTCGGGACTCATATGGAGCTGACGATAGAAGAAATCTGCCGCGCACTCGACGGCGGCCAGTATCCGCTCGCGTTCCTTCTGACTCGCGAGCAGCAATTCATCGGTTTCGGCGTGATCCTTCTGAGGG
>JAEZHY010000102.1 GCA_023416335.1 Pseudomonadota bacterium
CGGCAACACCTATTCGACTGCAGTCAAGCGTCATTCTCGCGATCTCGCTTCCCTGGCCCTCTCTGCCCAGCAGATTTTCTTTCGGGATCCGGCAATTCTCCAGGGACACTTCCGCCATGAGCGAGCCTCTTACTCCCACCTTTTTCAAATGTCTTCCGATAATGAGACCCGGTGTGCCCCCCGGGACGATGAAGGCGCTGAATCCATCCGTTCCCCCGGATTTATCCGTCATGGCAAAAACAATTATCAATCCGGCATCGGAGGCGTTTGAAACAAACAGTCTGGTTCCGTTCAGGACCCATTCATCACCATCCGGAACCGCGGTCGCAGCCTCTGCGGCTTCATCGATTTCGGCCTCCGGCTCATTCAAGGCAATTGAACCGAGCACCTCGCCCCGGCACAGTTGTGCGAGATACTTCTTCTTTTGCTCTTCCGTACCGAACCTGAACAGCGGAAACGCAGCCTGGGACGAGTGAATCTGCACGGTAAAACCGGTTGTTGTGCATGCCCGCGAAAGCTCTTCGACCACTATGATGTAGCTCAGAAAATCGGCGCCTGCTCCGCCATATTCGGTGGGGTAGGGGATACCCATCAGGTCCTGTTCGGCGAGCTTTTTGACCGTTTCGGCCGGAAATCTCGGTTCCTGATCGACTTCCTCGGCGATCGGACAGACATGCCTGTCGGAAAATTCTCTTACAGCCTGTCGAATTAACTCGTGCTCTTCAGTCAGATTGAAGTCCATCCCTGAGGTTCCTTTCCGTTCGACACTCGTCCGAATAGTCGTTTGATAAAATACGGGGACGGAAGATTTTTTGAAGAAATCCGCCCCGATTGGACTACGTAAAGTCATTCGTGATTCACCCGCTCGGGAATCTGAAATTCCATGCCGTGATTTTCCGGGCATTCCCAGCGATCTGCGCAATCGAGTTTTTGTACTGGTCTTCTTAGCTGTTTTTCCCCTTATACTACCTGTTGCCCTGAAAATCGACTCAGTTTTCTCGGCCGGCCTGATACATGGCCCGCGTGTCACCGATGACCGGAAGCTGGATGTAGTGCGGAAATAACGGAGCCGGACAGGATCTGCATGAGTCCAGTGCCGGATTAAAACTGAAAGTACTGCTTGAGGCCTGTGGCTTGTGCTCGGCTGACCGGCACCTGGATTTCGCCGGGACCAATCAGGACCAGGGCGTAGCCCCGATTCACAAAAGGAATGATCCGCCTGATCCTGGCTACGTTGACGATATAATTGCGATGACACCTGTAAAAAAGGGAGCTGTCGAGCTTTTCCTCGAACTGCTGAAGACTTAGCCTGGCTGTGTACTTGTCGCCGGCTATAGTGTGGAGAAACACCAGCCTGTCCTGTGCTTCGATCATCAGGATATTTCGCACTTCAACCACTTCCATCCCGTCCTTGCCGTCCACGATGAACCGGCCAGGATATCTTGCCTTTTTCAGCCTGTCTGGGCCGGATCCTTTTCCAGCGGCCAGTCTGGCCTGGTGCTTCCGGATTTTATCGAGAACGCGCCGGATTTCCTCTTCATCAAACGGTTTCAGAATATAATCGAAGGCATCCACCTCGAAGGCGCGGAGCGCGTACTCGCTGTGAGCCGTAACGAATACCACCAGGGGAGGTTCCTGTTTGTTCGACCAAATCCTGGCCACTTCGATTCCGGTTATTCCCGGCATTCGGATATCCAGGAAGACGAGGTCAATTTTTTCCTTTTCGATAATTTGCAGCGCCTGGATGCCGTCATGGCAGATCTGGACATGTTCAAGCCCGCAACATGACTCGAGGATGTTCTTCATTTCTTCGCAAAGGGTCGGCTCATCGTCTACAACCAGGACCTTGAGTTCCATCATGATTCCTTTTCATACGGCAATCTAATCGATATCCTGGTCCCGGCATTTTCCTCGCTTTCAATGCTGAGTCCGTAATTCGGCCCGAATAACTTCTTGATCCTTTCGTCGACGTTGCGTATTCCGATCCCGATCCTGTTTTCCCGATGCTCCTGCCGTTGCTCGCCGAGGAGGCAAGGCAATACTGCCGCCGGGATACCCTTGCCATTGTCTTCCACCTGGATGAGAACACAATGGTCCTCCGCAGCCGACCTTCCCGTGATCTTCACGCAGCCGGCGCCTTGAATCTGGCTGATGCCGTGATGAACCGCGTTTTCCACAAGCGGCTGAAGGGTGAAAACCGGAATAGGATGCAGCAGCAGACACTCCGGAATATCCACCACCAGGCTGACTTTTTCTCCGAACCTGGCCTTTACGATGCGGAAGAATTTCGAAACGGTATCCAGATTTTCCTCAATGGTGGTGATGGCCCTCTCCGTATTGATGGAGCTGCGCAGGAAGCCCGCCAGATCCTTGATCATGGCCTGTGCAACAGTCGGTTTGGTTGCGGTCAGGGCTTTGATGGTGCTCAGTGTATTGAAGAGGAAATGGGGGTTGACCTGCGCCTTGAGCATATTGTACTCGGCTTGTGAAATGAGATTTCTCTGCTCTTCTATCTTTCGCTGGGCAAGCTGAAAACTCAGGAAGTCGGAAATACCCGTGACCAGACCGATCTCAAAGGAGGTGATGAGATCTTTTCCCGTTTTGAAAAGCGCCAGTGCGGCAACGGTCTGGGTCCCCACCTTAATCGGGGCACAGACGACCGCGGAAAACGGGCAATCCGGGTTAGGACAGCCGATATCGTTCCTGGAATTGAGCACGAGCATTTGACCGTCGCGTATCACCTGCTTTACCGCGATCAAGTCTATAGGTGAGCCGACGACATGGTGGTCCGACCCGTCGCCGATGAAAGCGAGGATATTCTCCGCATCGGACAGAGCAACCGCAGCAGCGGTTTGTTCCGCAAAAATCAGCCGCGCTATCTCATGAGCGGTTTTTTGGTTCAGGCCCGCCGTTGAAAGGTCTCCCACCCTCTTCAGGACCTCTATTGTTTTTTGCATGGCCTGGGCCTCGGTCTTTTGCTGTTCGTCAAAGAGGTCCTTGATGATGTAGATGAAAAGGGCGACCGCGAGCGAGTTTGCCAGGAGCGTCGGGATACCGGCTACTTTCTCGAGTGCCCACGCCGCTTCGAAGGGTTTCGATACGGTGAGTACGAGGAATTTCAAGATCAGTTCGCAGAGGATTCCGGTACCCAGCGCAACTTTGACGTTGATGCGATAAGGTCCCAGCCGCCGGTGGACCATTCCGCTGACCAGACCGGCCGCAATATTCCCAAGCACTGACGCCCAGACGTTGAAACCGCCGATCAAATACCGCGGAATGGCGCCAAGGACCCCTGCGGCTACGCCGACAATCGGTCCTCCCAGAAGACCTCCAACTATCGGTCCGACAATCCGCGTATTGGCTATCGCGCCCAGCACCGGAATTCCAATCCAGTTGCCCAGAGCCGAGAAAGCCCCGAAAATAACGGACAATATTACAAGCTGGTCGAGAGGTCTATTCTGGGAGTTCCAGCAGCAGGTTTTGCGAATCGCCGGCAGGCGGAACAACAGGTATGCGAGGATCCCGATCAGGGCGAAGTTACGCGCAATATCGAACACAAACTGCTCGATGCCATGCATCCTGATTCCCCCGTTTCCAGAACCCCAAGTCAGTATTGAGAGACAACACCCGCCGACGGCAGTTGCCGCTGCCGGAGGGCTGTTTACCAATGCGGTAATTACTTCATATAACGAACTTTATCGTCCTTTTATACCCCGCGAATTGTTCTTCCGGAAGAGAGGCCCTTTCGTAAGGCTGTTTGGCCTTTCCGTAATTCAAAGTGCACCGCTCGTCCGAATGCCGTTGCAGAACATAGTGTACCACGAAATTATTACCTCAAGAAGAGATTGCCGTTTTCGATCGAGGTTGGGGGGGAGAGCCGGCAGGCAGGGTCCAAACGATGCCGACTCTCACGAAGAATCAGGGATGGACGTCTCCAATGAAAGGAACCGACTGTGTCAATTGATCATTCCCCGGGAAGACGAGATTTTCTCAAAACGGCGGGTGGAGTTCTCATTGCCGGAGTTCTGCCGGCACGAGAGGGTTTAGCCGCAACACCTCCGATGGACGACGTTTTGAACGGCGTAATAGAGATGCACGTCCATGCGGATCCGGATGTCCGGCCTCGGTCGATTGACCAGATTACCCTGGCGGGAAAGGCCAGGCAGATGGGCTTCCGGGCCTACATGTTCAAGTGCCATGACTGGTGCACCGCAGATAATGCCTACCTCATTCGTTCCGCTGTGCCAAACTTTGAGGTGTTCGGCGGTCTTGTCATGAACAGGACTCACGGGAATGCAGTAAATCCCGAGGCAGCCGAAATGGCCTTCAAAATCTCCGGCCGCTTCTGCCGATGCATCTGGATGCCCACCTACCAATCTGCCTGGGACACATCCAAAGAGGGACATACCGGTGGTATTCCGGTGCTCGACTCAGGAGGAAAAGTCCTGCCCGAGGTGGTAAAGGTCATGGAAATCTGCGGACAGAACAACGCCATTTTCGCAACCGGCCACAGCTCACCGGAGGAATGCGTGACCCTGGCGAGAAAGGCAAAAGAAGTGGGCATTCCGAAGTTCGTCGTCACGCACGCCTCGCAAAACATCTGGAAGATAAGCCAGGATCAGGCGAAACAGGTCTTTGAGGCAGGCGGCTGCCTGGAGCACTCGTTCCTGGCGGCCCTGGTTGGGCCCGGCTCGGCCTTCCCGACACACACAAAGACAACCGTCGAAGAAATGGCCGAGTACATCCGCCTGGCCCCAGAGAAATCCTTTATCAGCACGGACCTCGGCCAGGCCATGATGCCCTCGCCAATCGACGGAATGCGGGCGTTCATAAACGGCCTCAAGAAAGCCGGCCTGTCCGGCGAGCAGATCGATCTCGTAACCAAAAAAGTCCCGGCGAAACTGCTGGGTCTCGACTAACACAAATGAGGAGGAATAATGAGAACGTGGTTAAGCAGATGTCTATTAACCCCATTGGCGCTGGCCGTTGCCGCATCGCAGGCAATGGCCGCGGCCCCCGCCGCTCCAGCGCCCGCTGTGCAGGAATGGGACCTGATCATGCCTACCGGCGTGATCGAGAAGGCTGCCTCGAAGCCGGCGCCGCGCATCAATACACTCGAGGGAAAGACCATTGCCCTCAGGTGGAACGGCAAGCACAACGGCAACGTCGTTCTGGACCATCTGGCCGAGTTGTTGGGTAAGAAATTCCCGACGGCCAAAATTGTAAAGACCTACGCAGACGACCAGAGCCTGAACAAGATCTCCGGGTCCGAAGCTGAGGCGGACAGAATCACCAAGGCGATCGCCGCAGTCAAGCCGGACATCATTATCGCATCGCAGGCGGACTGAGGTTCCTGTACCTCATGGCTGGTAGTTGACCAGTCCCGCGCAGAAAAAGCAGGCATTCCGACCGTCACGATCACTACTAACGATTTTCTGTCCCTCTGCCGCAGCACCCAGGAGAGCCAGGGCATGACAGACATGTGCTTTGTTGCCGTGCCTCATCCTCTGGGCATGATTCCCGCCGAAGAGGTCAAAGCAAAGATAGACAAGGCGTTCCCCGAGATCGTGGACGCCGCAACCAAGTGGCAGCCAAATGCGAACGTGCAAATCGTCCAGGAAAAGCCGTACCCGGCCCGCCACACCAAATTCAAGGGCGATTATGCGGCACTGAACAAGGCTTTCCAGACCCGTAAGTGGTCGCTGGGCCTTCCCATTATTCCGCCGACTCAGGAAGCCGTCGCCGCCATGCTCAAAGGCACCAAGCGCAGTCCTTCCGAGGTGGTCTGGGTAGTGCCGCCGCGCCAGGGCATGCTGACCGTCGAGTTGGTGGCCGCTCTTGGCGTAATGGCCGGGGCCCAGCCCGAGGATATGCCGCTCCTGCTTGCTACGGTAGAGGCTTTCAAGAATCCTGATGCGTCCTGGAGAGGCACTTCCACAACCACGGCCGCAACCAACCCGATCATCATCATCAGCGGCCCGATCATTGAAAAGCGCGGTCTGAACGCCGGTACCGGCACATGCGGTCCCGAGAACCCAACCACCAA
>JAEZHY010000128.1 GCA_023416335.1 Pseudomonadota bacterium
TGCCCCGGTCCTTATTTTGGGCGAAAGCGGAACCGGAAAGGAACTGGTTGCCAAAGCAATACATCGTCTGAGTGAGCGCAACAAAGGGCCCCTGGTCTGCGTGAACTGCGCCGCACTGACCGAATCCCTCCTGGAAAGCGAACTTTTCGGCCATGTGAAGGGGGCTTATACCGGGGCTCACACAAGCAGGGCGGGAAGATTCGAATTGGCTCAGGGCGGGGACATTTTCCTCGATGAAATTGGCGATCTTTCCTTATCCACCCAGGTAAAGCTCCTCAGGGTCCTGGAAGAAAAAACAATCGAGCGGGTGGGCGATTCCAAACCTATTCCCGTAAACGTGCGCATCATCTCCGCCACAAACAGGAATCTTCTGAATCTGCTTGAAAAAGGGAGTTTCAGGAAGGATTTCTACTTCAGGATCAACGTCATTCCAATTAGTTTGCCTCCGCTCCATGAAAGGGCTTCCGATATACCTCTCCTTGTAAATCATTTCTTCCAGCGGTTGCGCCTGAAAACGGGCAAAGCGATCGCAGGAATCGACAAGAGTACGATGGAGATTCTCAAAGAGTATTCCTGGCCAGGGAATGTCAGGGAACTTAAGAGTGTTTTCGCATACATTTTCGCCACATGCAACGAATCCATCATCCAGCCGGTCCACCTGCCGCCGGACCTCCTGAAGCGCAAGACCATTGCCGCTGTTCCAAGGTTACTAAGCCACTCGAAACAGGAATTCAGAAAGAAGCAACTCATCGATGCACTTGCCCAGGCCAAAGGGAACAAATCCAAGGCTGCGGAGATTCTCGGAATAAGTCGCGTTACAGTTTGGAACCGAATGAAACGTTTCGGTCTCGCCGACGAATAACCACACCGTTTCCGTCCTTTCCCGGCGTAAACACCTGAATCAGTAAGCTTTTATTATTTTGCTTCTCAGGCCATGCGGCCATTTTCTCTCCTCATTGCCTACCCCAGCTTTCCGGGCAATTTTCCATTGGTCTGCAACTTGCAATTAGGCCCGTGTGTAGTGCGGAATACCTTTGCAAGTGTTTGAATCGAAAGGCTTTCGTGCCTGTGATCCGGGTTTTGGCCCGGCGGATTCGCGTGGAGAAGCTCGTTCTTGGAGGGCCATAATGAAGGAGAGATCTTGATGAATGGAAATTCGGGAGCAAAGCCCTTGACCGGCGCAGTGATGGTCGTGGGGGGCGGGATAGCCGGAGCGCAAGCGGCCCTCGATGCGGCCGAACTGGGCTTCTACGTTTACCTCGTGGAGAAGGCGCCCTCTATCGGTGGAATCATGGCGCAACTCGATAAAACTTTCCCCACCAACGACTGTGCAATGTGCATTCTATCGCCAAAGCTCGTGGAGTGCGGGCGCCATCTCAATATCAAGCTGATGACGATGTCCGACGTGGAGAAGGTAGAGGGGGAGGCCGGAGCCTTTGTCGTAACCGTACGCGAACGGCCTCGCTATGTTGATTTCGAGAAGTGTATCGCCTGCGGGGTCTGCGCTGAGAAATGTCCGCGAAAGGTGGACAACGAATTCAACCAGGGACTGGACAAGCGCAAGGCGGCATACGTCATGTACCCTCAGTCGGTTCCCCTCAAGTACCTGATCGACGGTGAGAACTGCATATACTTCCAAAAAGGCAAATGCCGGGCCTGCGAGAAGCACTGCCCCGCTGGGGCTATCGACCTGGGTCAGGCTGAGAAGAAGCATACAATTGAGGTAGGTTCGATAATCCTGGCTGCGGGCTCAAAGCCTTTCGATCCGGGCCTGATAGACACATACGGCTACGGGAAATACCCCAATGTTGTTACCAGCATGGAATTCGAACGGATACTCAGCGCCTCGGGTCCCTATGAAGGGCATCTCGTGCGGCCTTCGGACAGGAAGGAGTGCCGAAAGATTGCCTGGCTGCAGTGCGTCGGGTCCAGGGACTTGCATGAGGGCAGCCACGAGTATTGCTCCGGGGTCTGTTGCACTTATGCGATCAAGGAGGCTGTAATCGCCCGTGAACACGCGGGACAGGGGCTGGAAGCATCCATTTTCTATATGGACATGCGAACCTATGGGAAGGATTTCGAACGCTACTACGACCGTGCGCGAAATGAAATGGGAGTTCGCTTCATCCGGTCGCGCGTCCACAGCGTCAATCCGGCCGGGCCAGCTTCCGAGGATCTGCGAATAGATTACGTCGATGAAAACGGGAAGTTGCAGAGCGAGCAGTTTGATCTGGTAGTGCTCTCCCAGGGGCTGGAAGCGCCTGACGGAATCGCAGAAATGGCCGAACGGCTCCAGATCGAGCTGAACAACGGCAACTTCGCGCAAACTTCCTACACAGCGCCCGTAGAGACATCGAGGCCCGGAATCTTCGCTTGCGGTTTCATCTCGGGTCCGAAAGACATTCCTTCATCGGTGATGGAGGCATCCGCGGCCTCCAGTGCCTGCGCGGCCCTGTTAAGTCCAGTCCGCGGAACACTCACAACCGAAAAGACCTACCCACCGGAAAACCCGGTGATCCACGATGAACCGCGAATCGGAGTCTTTGTCTGCCATTGCGGTTTGAACATAGGCAGCGTCGTGGACGTTCCCGCCGTTCGCGACTATGCCCGCAATCTTCCCAATGTGGCTTATGTCGCAGATAACCTCTTCACTTGCAGCCAGGATACTCAGAAGCTGATCAGAGAGGCTATCGCGGAACACGGCCTGAACCGCGTGGTAGTAGCCGCGTGTACGCCCAGAACCCATGAGCCCCTTTTCCAGGAGACAATCAAAGAGGCCGGTCTGAACCGGTACCTTTTCGAGATGGCGAACATTCGGGATCAAAATTCATGGGTTCACCAGTCCGAGCCGGAAAAAGCAACCCAAAAGGCAAAAGATCTCGTTCGCATGGCCGTCGCGAAGGCAGCAATGCTGGAACCCCTGGAGCGCATGAGAGCGGAGCTTGAACAAGCCGCACTCGTCGTGGGCGGCGGGGCGGCCGGGATGAATGCCGCTCTGAACCTGGCCGACCAGGGTTTTCAGACGTACCTCATCGAAGAGAAAGGGGAGCTTGGCGGCAATGCCCAGAACATAAAGCGCTCCTGGAAAGGTGAGGACATCCGCGATTATGTCGGCAAACTGCGCGACCGAGTTATGGCTCACGAAAAGATCAAAGTTTTCCTCAGGACAAAGATACTGAACGTCAAGGGTTTTGTCGGACAGTTTACAACAACCGTACAAACGCCGGAAATCTCATTGGATCTCCGGCATGGAGCGGTCATCATCGCCTCCGGCGGAGAAGCTTTTACACCGGACGAGTACCTTTACGGGAAAAGCGGACGAGTAACAAGGTGGCACGAACTGGAGGATCTTTTTGCAAAGGAACCCCGGCGACTGGAAGAGACGAAAGCGGTAGCTTTCATCCAGTGTGTCGGTTCAAGGGAACCGGATCGTCCCTACTGTTCGAAGATTTGCTGTACGGAATCGATCAGGCAAGCCATCGAACTGAAAATACGAAAGCCCGAACTCAGCGTTTACTTTCTCTACCGGGACCTGCGCACCTATGGGTTGAGGGAGGAACTCTACACCCGAGCCCGTTCGCTGGGAGTCACCTTCATCCGGTACCCCCTCGACGAAAAGCCCGTGGTGGAGTCGATCTCCGAGAACGGCTCTGAAAGACTGGTAATAAAAGTCAGAGATCATGTACTGAAAAGGATCGTCCAACTCACGGTAGATTATCTCAACCTTGCTACGGCTATTATACCCAGAGGTCAGCAGGAACTCGCGAGTCACTTCAATGTGCCGCTCAATGCGGATGGATTCTTCCTTGAGGCACATATGAAGCTGCGTCCCGTTGAGTTTGCCTCTGACGGTATCTTCGTATGCGGCCTTGCCCACTATCCAAAACCCCTCGATGAATCGATCGCTCAGGCAAATGCTGCCGCGGCCAAGGCGGCAAGCGTTTTAGCCCGGCCTTTTATCGAAGTCGAGCCGGTGGTATCGGTCGTCAACCAGGATCTGTGTACCGGCTGCGGCTTGTGCGAGAAGTCGTGCCCATTTGGCGCGATGAGGAGGCAGGAGATCGCAGGGAAGGGCTATCGTGCGGAATCCATATCGGCATCTTGCAAGGGCTGCGGAGTTTGCGCAGCGGCTTGTCCGCAAAAGGCAATCGACATCATGCATTTCAGGGACTGTCAACTGGTCGCAGCAATCCGCGCCGGTGGGGCGGGCGCATAATGTCCTCATTGAGTTTTGAAAATTTCCCGGTTTGCTGTCGAGCCACAATAAAGGAGTTCAGGAATGAGTGAAAACTTTGAACCAAGAATGCTCGCTTTTCTATGTAACTGGTGTTCTTACGCGGGCGCCGACCTGGCCGGCGTCTCCCGCTACCAATATCCTCCGACTGTCCGTGTTCTGAGAACGATGTGCTCAGGCCGAATCGATCCTCTCCACATGATAGAGGGTTTAAAAAGCGGTTTCGACAGTGTTCTTGTGTTCGGGTGACACCTCGGCGACTGCCATTACCTGGAAGGTAATCATTACGCATTGAGGCGCGTTGAAGTTATCAGACAGTTGCTCGATCTTTCCGGAATCGGGTCCGACAGGCTTCAAATCCGCTGGGTTAGCGCGGCGGAGGGACAGATCTTTGCGGATTATGTATCCGAACTGAGCCGAATCACTGCCAATCTGGGCCCCTTCGCTACCGAGAAATACGAAATGCAGTTGAACGTAATTGAAAGCGTTCTCAGTTCACCGCGGCTACGATGGCTGATGGGAATGGACAGGCAGCTTACCCAGCGAGAAAACGTTTTCCATGAAAGAATCGGCGAAGACAAATATCGGCAACTGCTCAAAGGAATAACCCTTGTTGAATACCAGAAGGCTCTAATTCTGGAAGTCCTGGGAAAAGGGCCCCTATCCGTACGCAAGATATCCGAAGCAACAGGGCTGCCTCTTTACACGATTTCCAAGCGCCTCGGAGAACTCGAAAAATGCGGTCGGGCCGATCTCCACTCTTTCGAGGATACGACCCCGCTTTTTCTGAAAGTGGCCGTTTGACGACAAGCAAATTGGAGTAACGCCGAAGCGTTGCGTTCCCAGTGAATTGAAAGGGTTCTATAATGAGTATAGTCCAGGATTCTGAAAAGCTCGGTGTGGTGATGGTGCTCGGTGCGGGAATTGCGGGAATGCAATCTGCACTGGATCTGGCTGATTCGGGCTACTTTGTCTACCTCGTCGACCGCTCCCCGTGCGTCGGGGGCCTGATGGCGCAGCTCGATAAGACATTTCCGACCAACGACTGCACCATGTGAATTATCTCCCCCAAGCTGGTCGAGGTCGGCCGCCATCTGAACATCAAGATCATACCGAATACGGAACTCGAATCGCTCGAAGGCGAGGCAGGGCATTTCACTGCCACGCTTTTAAATCATCCTCGCTTTATTGATCCGGAAAAGTGCACGGGTTGCGGACAATGCGCCCAGGCATGCCCCCTGTCTACGGAAAATGAGTTCAACTGCAGCCTGGATTCCAGGGCCGTGCCTTCCATCCGCTACGCACAGGCGGTTCCCCAGGTCTACAGTATCGATACAAGCGTATGTCTCGGCTGTGGAATATGCGAGACCGTCTGCCTTGCCAAGGCAATCCGGTATGCCGACGAACCTCGCAGGACACAGCTCGAGGTCGGGGCAGTCGTTTTGGCCATGGGAACCGACGTGTTCGATCCTTCGAAGTTGGATACCTATACCTACGCCGATCTCCCCAATGTTGTCACCAGTCTCGAATTCGAACGCATTCTGAGCGCCTCCGGGCCGTACAGGGGAAGGTTGATGCGCCCGTATGACCGTGAGGAGCCAAAGAAGATAGCGTGGCTGCAGTGCGTCGGGTCCAGGGACATGACCGGAGCCGGCAAACCCTACTGTTCTTCTGTTTGCTGTATGTATGCCATAAAGGAAGCGGTAATCGCCATGGAGCATGCCCATGGGTCCCTCAATACTGCCCTTTTCTATATGGATATCCGCTCCCACGGGAAAGATTTCGAGCGCTACTTTGAGAGGGCTCGCGAGCATGGCGTGCGGTTCGTTCGTTCGCGGGTACATTCTATTGTGCCCACCGGAGACGGTGATCTCGAGTTGGTATACATGGACGCGGACGGGCGCCAGACAAGTGAAATATTCAATATGGTCGTTCTTTCCGTTGGTCTGCAGGCGCCAGGAGAAATGAAAGAACTGGCGGAACGCCTCAACATAGACCTGGGCGCACAGGGCTTCGTAAAGACCGACAGTTTCCAACCCACCGCATCCTCACGGCCCGGGGTGTACGTGTGCGGCGCCGTTCAGGGCCCCAAGGATATACCACAGTCCGTAACGGAAGCATCCGCTGCAGCCGCTACTGCGGGAACTCTTCTTCACGAGACTCGTTGGACGAAGACCAACCCCAAGAAAGTGACGGTAGAAACCAATGTGCTCGGGGAGCCTCCCCGGATCGGTGTTTTTGTCTGCCATTGCGGAATCAATATCGGCGGGGTCGTAAATGTACCTGAAGTGCGCGAATACGCAAGGACTCTACCCAACGTGGTCTACGTCGAGGACAACCTCTATACCTGTTCGCAGGACACTCAGGTCAAAATGGCCGAGGTGATCAGGGAACAGGGCATCAACAGGGTCATCGTCGCGGCATGTACCCCGAGGACTCATGAACCTCTTTTCCAGGAAACGCTGATCGATGCCGGTCTGAACAAGTATCTGTTCGAAATGGCAAACATTCGCAACCAGAACTCCTGGGTGCACACCCACAACCCGGAAGCGGCGACACTGAAAGCTAAAACACTCATACGGATGGCAGTGGCAAAGGCCTCGTTATTGGAACCTCTCAAGGAGACGGAACTTGAGATTATTCCCGTAACACTGGTAGTCGGCGGAGGCGTTGCCGGCATGACCACGGCGAAAGCCCTGGCTGACCAGGGTTTTCAGGTACATCTGGTTGAATCGTCCCCGGAACTGGGCGGAAATGCGAAATCCCTCTACAAGACATGGAGGGGCGAAAACGTTCCGGAGTTTGTAGAACAGCTCGTAACAAGCATCGAAATGCATCCGTCCATAAACGTGTACAAGTCGGCCGAGTTGGTTAATGTCCAGGGTTTCGTGGGCAATTTCACCTCCGAACTGAGAATTGCCGATGCGAGCAAGGTGGAGATCCATCACGGCATTGCAATCCTGGCAACAGGGGCAAACGAACATAAGCCTGCAGAATATTTGTATGGCCGGGATCCACGAGTTCTGACCCATCTTGAGCTGGATGCGCAGATCCTGGCCGGCAACGCTCCGGCAAATCAATCCGGGGCGACGGTCTTCATCCAGTGTGTAGGGTCCAGGGAACCTCAGCATCCCTATTGCAGCCGAGTTTGCTGCACTCATACCATGGAAAGCGCGTTACACCTCAGGCAGGCTAATCCCGATATGCCGATCTATGTCCTGTACCGGGATATAAGAACATACGGCGAGCGGGAAGACCTCTATACCCGGGCGCGGCAGGAGGGAATCATCTTTATTCGCTATGACCTGGAAGAAAAGCCTGAGGTGGCGATATCCAACGGCAAACTAAGGGTTTCCGTAAACGAGCCCATTCTCGAAAGGCCGGTTTCAATAGAAGCAGACCTGCTCGTCCTGGCAAGCGCCATCGAACCTTCGGAAGCACAAGCGCTGGGTCAGTTCTTCAAGGTGCCCCTGAATGAGGACGGATTCTTTGTAGAAGCGCATCCGAAGCTTCGGCCGGTTGATTTTGCAACTGAAGGAGTATTTGTCTGCGGGATGGCGCATTGTCCGAAGTCGCTTGACGAAAGCATCGCGCAGGCATTGGCAGCAGCTTCGCGCGCCACGTGCCTTCTTTCAAACGACAAAATAGCCGTCAGCGGTAACGTTGCCGAAACCAACCAGGCGATGTGCAGTGCCTGCGGGACCTGTGTAAGCATCTGCCCTTATTCGGCGCCCGGTTTCAACGAAAAAGGCAAGGCCGAAATCAACCCGGGTCTTTGTAAGGGATGCGGACTTTGTTCAGCATCGTGTCGTTCCGGTGCAATCAAGCTCCGAGGATTCGACGATGCCCAGATCTTCGCAATGATCGAGAGCATGTAAGGGGCCGAAACAACTGGCGCTTTCACCGAACAGGAGTTTCTGAAGGCGGGTGCGGCAAATGTTCGCATGTCCGCCGAAAGGGGGCAAAACCATGAACCCGATGAAATGGCATCCCATGAAGATGGACCCGATGATCTTCGAGTTAAATGCCGGAGTTCACGCTACTTCTCTGTACCTTATAATCTGCGCCTATCTGGATGAGGATGAAAAGCCCACCCTGAATAACGTCATGAATGCGTGGAACGGCACGGAGGAAGACCTGCTCGGGGCTGTAGGTGAACTAAACAAACTCCGCGTCCTGAAGCCAATGGAACCCCTGCAGTATGACAGGGAGCTGCTGTTGAACATTCGGGAGGACTGGGCCTGGTGCAAAATGGCCAGGACCAGTGGATGTCTGAAGATGGCGATCTAAATCCGGTTCTCAAGTTGGGGATTTACTTCACATGGGGTCGAGCGGCAGATCGAATTCCCGGAGAAGTGAATCCCCTTTTCATTGCTGCTATCCCCACCCCTTAAGGAAGGATTCCCCGAACCGCACTTGGACGCTTTCGGGCTCCGGAGCTTCAAAATACACGCATTAATCGACTACCCATGACTAAATAAACTCATCTTTTTTCACTCTTCGATTAGTGGACCCTCTCCTTATTCTTCCCTGTGCACCAGCTTATTGAACCTGTCATCCGGTCCCAGGCTTCGATACAGGAACGCCAGTTGACTCTCGTCGAATTTCTCGAAGAAATCATCCCATGAGATATGTTCCAATTTCGTATCCGGCTGCGGGTCATCGAAATCTATCCGGAGCATCCCCACATCATCCTTTCCGCCGGTTCCTTTAACCTTCGCAGGATGTCCCCCGTGCGCCTCGACCCATTTTCTGATTTCACGGTGGTCCGTGGTGGTATGCGCTGATCTTTCACTTTTTGCCATTCTATTTCTCTCCCGTTTTTTGGATACTCAAAAGAGTTACGCGCAAAATGGATTCACTATTCTGACAACATATCGTTATTACAAAATAATTTTAATCACACCCTTTACTCTCCGCCATCTGGCTCGGAAGAGAGGCCGCGGTGTTCATGTTTCGGGAGACCTGTTACCCAGCTCCGATAGCCTGTGGATGCAAACGAAAGAGTCTGAAGTTGAGGTTCTCCGGCGTCCTCCGGTAACGGAAGGTGTCGGCTGCCGAGTTGCTGCAACCCTGAAATCCCCCGGAAAACCTACAACATCATAATGGCGTGTCTGCCAAATAAGTGTTATGAACCATGGAAAGATACGAATCACCTGCCCTCCTGCTCCGAACCAAGGTAAGATTTTATGTCCAACAGACTTCGCACCTGCTCCGGCAAGCGGAGCCACTCGAATTCCGTCTCATTACCAGCAACTCCGATGGGAGAACCAGCATGATAACGCCCATTTTCCTTATCCTGGCCCTGGTCGCCCTGTCGGCCCTGGCAAATCCTGCCCTGTCAGCCGGCCCCAACTGGCCGGCAACCCTGACAATCGCGACGGCATCCCCCGGCGGCACCTATCACGTCTACGGCGCAGGACTGGCGAAGATCCTGACCCGTGCTTTGGGCTTGCCGGTGGCGGAAAGAATCACCGAAGGACCCGGTGAGAACATCCAGATGATCGAAACCGGAGAGGCACAGATCGGCTTTGTCACTTCGGGAACGGCAATGCAGGCCTGGAACGGTACGGCGGAATGGGCGGAAGGGCGCCAATATCGGTCGATGCGGGTGCTGTTACCGATGTACGATACCCCCTTCCACTTCGTTGCTTTCAAGGGTTCCGGCATCAACACTCTTTCCGATCTGACCGGCAGGATAATCGGAATCGGCCCGCACGAGGGTACGGCCGGGACATACATTCCCATGTTTCTGAAGGTGCTGGGAATCAGGGCGAGATTTGCCTACGGTACCTGGGAGCGCCTCGCCTCAGAGTTTTCCGAAGGAAAGATCGACCTGCTGGCCGTGGCGGCCGGCGTGCCTTTTCCCGCAATATCCGAATTCGAGGCAAAATAGATTGTCCTTTTCGTCGAGCCTTCACGCGAGGATATCCTTGCATTGCGTCAGGTGCTGCCCGAACTGACCCCATCCACGATACCCGCCGGGGTCTATCCTTCGCTGAGGAAGAACTACTCAAGTGTCGGCCTGTACAATTTCGCCGTTGCCAACAAGGACCTGCCCGACAGTCTCGTCTATGCGATCGTTGACGCGGTCTTCGCAAACCGCCGGGAGTTGGCGCAAATCCATCCCGCCGCCGCGGAGACACTTCCGGCCAATTTCGGCCATAACACGTTCTTGCCTTACCATCCGGGTGCATTCCGATACTATTCGAATCGGGTTATGTCCGGCTCCCTCAATGCCGATTGAGCTTTGACACGGCGCAGTTTTTCCTGTTTCCAACTTCCGCGTGCCAACAAATTGCGATTTCCCCAAAATCTCCTCTATCAAAATTCCGTCATGCAGCGGCGCTGAAAAGTTTCGAAATTCCTCAAGTCCGATGTCCGGCAACTCCCGGCAATTCTGGAAAGATCGTCAACTTATTTTCAGCAGCATTCGTCTCTTAATCGAAATGAATGAGGCAAAGTCCCGGGTAAGAACATGATTTGGGGTAGCCGGGCGTAGAAAAACGAGATTCGTTAAACCGCAGGAGAATTCTTTGAACAACAAATTGATGATCCCTTTTCTTTTGATTTTTCTCGTTCCCCTGGGTTGTGCTCACAGTGAGGAAATTACGGCAGGAACGCCCAACCTGGAAATGGTACTCGCAACCGCGACGACGGGAACTCCGCAGGTTGAAGTCCCCGAGACGGAATTCGATTTCGGAGCGGTGCAGGACGGAAGCGATTACGTACATGCCTTCCTGATCCGGAATACCGGTACCGAGGTCCTGGAGATCAAAAAGGTCCTCCCCGGTTGAGGAAGCACGGTGGCCGATTTCGATCGGTCCATCCCCCCGGGGGCCGAGGGGGAAATATCCATAAGACTCAATCCCATGGCATGCCACAGTGGCGGCATGAAGACAGCACTGGTTATATGCAACGATCCCCGGAAATCCACGTTTCAACTGGGGGTTCTGGGAAAATCCAACTGACGGGTCTGCCTTCAGGGTATTGGATTAAAAGGCGGGCACTGCCGGACAACCGGCAGGTAAGAAAGATGTCGGTTTTCTTTGGGGACCCGACAACGTCCGAATCGGAGGCAACTGTAGCATTGCAATTGAACACAACAGGGTTGGCACCCCGACGATCTCTCATCACCGGGGAATCTTCAGCTCAGTCGTTTCATGCCCTGCCCGGTTCTCCACAAATGCGACCAACAATCCCAGTGATAACCAGAAAGCCTCACGGACCCGCCGCATTATCGCAAAAGCTCCGCCCAGCGTGGCGCCGAGGTTTAATCCGAGAGACACGAGAATGGCTCCTCCTTCCTGCACTCCTGCCGAGGCCGGAATCATGAAACCAAGGGCAGCGAAAAGCATAACCAGGGAGTCTACGCACACTGCCACTCCCCAGTCGATCGGATGACCCAGCAGGCGGAAGATCAGATAGACTTCCGTGCCGTGGCAGAACCAACTCAGAAAGAACAGCAAAAAAGCCATGAGGCCCCGGGTGGGATGCTTCCGATAGAAGCTCTCCAGGCTGGAATCCAGGGAGGCAAGTTCCTGCTCTTTAGCCTTCAGTTTTGACGGGCAAACGCGGCAGCTTTCCAGGAAGCGGATAACCAAAACGCACGGACCGCGTCGCTGCACGGTCAGGAATGCCAGTCCGGCAATCCCTAAAACCAATGCTGCCAGACCGGGAATGCCCAGGCGCGAGGGACTGACGTCAAGCATGGAAGCTGAAAGGATCAGCCCGACGAAAATGTAGAGAACAAGGCTGAGAACCCCGATCGCCTTCTGAATTACCACGGATGCGGTTGCCTCTTCCCACGCAACGCCTGAATCCTTCAACCGGAGGACCTTAAAGGGTTCTCCTCCCATCGAGGCCGTTGGCGTGAGCTGATTCAAAGATTCCCCGGCAAGGCGCAGGAAGAAAAGACGCATGAACGACGGACGGTTTTCCCTGTCCGGCAGGAGGAATTGCCAGGAGATCGTGCCGAGATAATTTACGAGACCATACGGAACCAGCAACAGCGGCCAATAATAGCCTACCTGGAGGAAATATCGCCACAGGCTGGACCAGTCCAACCGTCTCAACATTATCACGAGGAATACCGCGGCAATTACCAGGAGAACCAAATTGAGATGACGCACCAGAACGCGCAGGAATGAAGTATTCTCAGCCAGGCCCGGGCTGTGCACCACGGCATCGGCTTGTTGGGAGAGATCGGGCGTAGAATTCGGCAAAGGGAAAAGCTCCTTGAGTCGTCCGGAAAGGATTGCGGGTATATTATATTACACCGCAATATTCTCTCGCATCAAGAAAGCATCGAGCTAAAGATTTACGCCCCCATTTCCAAGTACGGGTGTGGCGTCAGCAGGCCCTTAAATTGCCTGTTCCGTTTTTCGGTTTGTGCCCCAGTTTTGAAGCAACAACACGAGGGGGGCGTAGGCGTCTTAAGGGCCCGGGGCGCCACACCCCTATTGAGAGACGGGGGCTGGAATTTCTTGTGGACGAGTCTCCCTTATAGTGGTGGAATGTAAAACAAGTAGGCGGCGAGTCGTGTAGGGTGGGCACAAAGCTTCACCGTGCCCACCGTCCGGCCATAACGATGAAGGTTTGGTCCAAGGGTACGGGCGGTGGGCAGAATAATGCCTCTGCCCACCCTACGAGCCTCACCGCTTACTCTTATGGTATTTCATACAGAAATAAAAAACCCGGGTTTAGCCGGGGTGGATGATCAGATATCTCATTTTGGTTGCAGCATGCGGAGTGTAGAAGGGTAGGCACAAAGCCTCACCGTCTACTTGTTTTACATTCCACCGTCACAAAAGACTCCAGCCTCCGTCTCTCAATAGAGGACTCGGCCCTCTGCACGGCTGCCGGAGAGGTGTCGCTGTTGTTCAGGAGAGCCGTGCAACCGAGCAGTTTCTCGTGAATGTCCGTCATAGAGCCGAGCTTCTCTCCGAGTTCCCCCAAGCTCTTTTCGACATTGTTTTTCCCAGCCATGTGCAGTGCGAGTGCTTTCTGGAACGAGATGCGGATCCCGGAAAGCGTAAGATCTATCTTTTCGTTCAATGAGTTCTGGAAGTCTTTTATGGTCTTTGTTACCCGGTTGATCAGATCGTATCGGACCCTTCCGCAATGGCGGTCCAGAAGCTCCGCCACGGACTCTTTCATGTTCTTCAAAATCATCTTTTTGGCAATGAACTGAGGCAGCGCCGATGTAACCGCGAGTTGGACCAATTCGAGCCCCACCGGATCGTCTTTGAGCATGAAGTAAAAATCGCTTTTCTTGCTCAGCCCTTCCACTGAAGTGAACGGTTTCAGCTTAAGCTCAAAAATGTCGCCGGTTAGAGTCAAAATACGCTCAATGAGATCGTTGATTTTACCGGCGAACTCTCCGTGGGCTTCTTCAAGCCCGGATGATATCTTTTCTGCAAGCTGCTGCCGCCAGGGGGTGAATGTTCCCCGAATATTGTCGAAAACAAATTGCTCGAGTTGATCCCTCAATCCACCGGTTCCGCGGTTTACCAGTTCCAGGTATTTCTCTTCCAACTCCTTTTGCAGAGCCGCGGACATTTCCTTCCTGAATCGATATATTTCCTCGTCCAATCCGGAAATGATCTTGCCCAACTGCCCCTTGAGAAGGAACTGATTGTTCTCTCGCTCCTTTTGGATCGCTTTCATCTCCTGTTCGAAGCGCTCAATTTTTTCAGTCAGTTCTTTCAACGGGAGTTTGATAGCTTCCTGTTCGAGTTGAAAGGAGATGGTCTCATCGGAAATCAGTTTGGAAAGATTGTTGATCACAGACTGAAGGAATACCTTTCCCTTTTCTCGAGCGAGGAAATCCAGAAGCTGTCTTTCGAATTCGGGAAAGAGGCTGCGTTTGAGTAAGGGGTCGTCGCCGGCCTTCTTGCCTTCAAGGGCCCACCTGGCAGAAAGCGGATACATCCGGACCTTTCCAAGTCCCAGATCTTCTTCGATCACACGGGTGGTGAATTCCAGAGATTCTTTTTGATCGCTTTCACTGACCTGGTCCACTTTGTTCAGAACAAAGAATATCTTATCGACGAATTCCTTGACGTCCTTCAAAAACTGGTGCTCGCTCCTGGAGAGCGGCGGGTCCGCGGATACTACAAAGATCCCCGCGTCGACATGCGGCAGGTACGCATAAGCAGCTTCGGTATTGTGGCTGTATACGGAACCGGCACCCGGCGTGTCGATTATTCGGACGCCTCCCTTCAGATACTGTGAAGGATAAAAGACGGTCACTTCCTTAACGGACTTTTTGTTTTGAGGGTTTCCCCGCTCCGTAATGAAGCCCGGCAGGCTGGAGAGGTCGGTCTCCTCCATTCGCCCGTTCAGATATTCAATTTGAACACTCAGCGTTGGGCCGTAGCGAAGGATCGTGACCACGGAAGTCAACGGCACAATGGCGGTCGGCAGGATGCTCTCGCCCAAAAGCGCGTTTATGAAGGTAGATTTGCCCCTTTTGAACTGACCGAGAACAACCAGGTTGAAAGTCTCTTCCTGCAGTTTGGCCCTGGTATCCCGTAGGGATTTCGAGGTTACGTCGCGTACGGTCCCGTCCAGTTGGGCGATAATGCCGAACAGAGCATCTCTAAGCTGCGCATAATCGAACATCAAACGACCTCCTGTAAGACTGGATCACGTCGTTTCCTGCCGCAAAACCAATTCGAGCCAAAAAAAAACTTCTGTTTCTCAAATGAGAAGCAGAAGTCATCATCCCTCGAAAGGGCAGTTACGGTGGAACTTCATCACCTTTTCTTCATATAAGCAGAAGCGGCTGTTCGTGTCAACCCTGTCGGGATTCATTGCAGACGGGTCCGAAACCCGGGTCTTCGGTTGGGTCGCCTCACCTTAACAGACGGGATCTCCGTTTGACCGCGAAAAGCAGCGGCACGGATACGAGTTGCGATATCACGGAGAATACTATCAGGTACGGCAACGAGAAATCATATAAGAACCCCATCAGGAAACTGCCAAGGAACCAAAACACTCCATAGCCCGTGTTGAAGATTCCGTAGGCGGTTGCCCTCCTGTCGCGCCGGACCATGCCGGCGACGGCTGCACGCATGATCGATTCGTGTGCTCCGATCCCCACGCCCCAAAGAGCCATTCCTGTTAAACTCAGTCCAAAGCCGCCGAGAAACACCAGCGGAGCAAACATGGAGGACAAAACAACTGCAAAGATGATTATGGAGAGCCCCCGGCGATCGAACAGACGGCCGAAGATCAGGGCGGAAACGGCAGAAGCTCCCATGGCCACCGAATAGAAGATGGGTATCCAATCTTTTGAGACAACAGAGGCTTTCTGGAAGTGGTAGCCAATGAGAGGAAAATCGGCATACCCGGCTGCATTCAAAACCATTGCCGCAAGAAAGATCCAATAGGTAATTGGAAATCCTTTAGGCTCGAATTCAGGCAAAGTGTGTTCAAGGTCTTTGGGATGGGGGTAAAGCATTTTTGCCGTAATGAGCACGATTATCGTCAGAACGGCAGGTATCAGCAGGAATATAAACCCGGTTTGGTAGGAGCCTTTGAAATAGAGAACGGCTGCAACGATGAGAGGTCCCATCATCGCCCCGGTTGAATCCATCATCTCATGGAGCCCAAAACCCCAGCCGCGTCCCATTTCCACTGTCGCATGGGAAAGCATGGCATCGCGGACCGGATTTCGAATAGCTTTTCCCATCCGCTCGGCGATTATAAAAAAAGCCGCGATTTCCCATCGGTCTGCAAGCGCCAGCAGCGGCACGGCCGCCATATTGACCAGGTACCCCACTATCGTAATGGCCCAATACTTTTCCGTCCGGTCCGTTATCAGGCCTGATACCAGTCGCAGAGCGTATCCAACGAGTTCCCCGAAGCCGGCTACAAATCCCACGATCGTGGCATTCGCTCCAAGCAGGGCCATAAATGGCCCCGTGATGCTTCGTGCTCCCTCGTGAGTCATATCGGAAAAAAGACTCACAATACCCATCATGATGACGAACATCATCGGCGACATTCTATTTGCTCGCATAAGCATTCCTTAAATACTCCCGGCGATACCAAGTCAAATCGGAGTCAGTTTCTTCAGAGCAGCAGCGAATTTCGGTACAGCCGCCAAATATGAAATTCGGCCTTTTCGGAATCATCGGAACCGTCGTATGCCGTTAAAAGTTTGTCCATTTCCATTCTCAACCCCATGCTGCAATTGACCGATCCCGCTCGCCTCCAACCGGCAGCTCTGAAAACAAAAAAGCTCCTCCAGAATTGAATTCCGGCAGGAGCTTCTATAGTCGTAGAGAATGGTACAAAGACTCCCACCGAAGGACACATTCGTAGGAGTCATTAGCTTTGCAGCGGTTATCGGTGAACTCCATCACCGCCAAAGAGGTTAGCGCAGGAACACCAAAAAATCCATTCTATTTTTTATGACAATGCCTCGCATTGGAGTAATGGTACCTCATGTTGATTTATGGAATTCGCAAACCTTGTGCGCAAATTCATCCTGATGATGTGTTTGCGTTTGAAGAGTGCCTCCCGTATATCTGGGCTCTTATGCCAGCAGTGCACGATCCTGCGCCCGGCGCCTGTTGATATCGATCAGTCCCATCGCCGGTAATGTCCCGTTATTTTTGGCGAGGTGTTCGAGCAGCGCGACCGTCCAGGGCCCGCAGTTGATACCGTCTCCTGAAGCCTGGTACCGGGTTCGGGATATCTGAAGAGTGCACCTGGGGAAAATTCGTGCAATGGCGGCACCCAGGTCCTGGGCCGGAATATTGCCGTAGGGATCGACATGGACGATGGTGGGCGCCTGGTAATCCGGATTGGTAAAATGGATGTAGAGACCGACCCAGTGATTCTCGTTTATGTTGACGGGTACGACCATCTGCGCCTGATCTTGAACGAACGCGATCTCCGTCCTGTCCTGCAGGTTCTCGCGCAGAGTGCCGCCGCCATGCAGGTGGGCGCTTATGCCGCCGACGACGGCCGTGTCATGCCGTCCTGCCAGGTAGTGCTCCATCAGGTAATTGATGTGATCGTCCGAATACCATTCGCCCGGGCCCGGCTGTTTGGGCTTTCCCCCGCTGCTTGAAACCTGTTGCTTCCCACTTTGAGGTTTCTTATCACCACTTGGCTGCTTCGGCTTGAATGCCTGCTGATCGCCTTTCCCTACCGACATGAGCGACTTCGGGACTGAGTCGCCATTCGTTCCAGTCTTCATCAGCGATGACTGTTGCTGTACAGACTGGGAAACGACAGGTTGCGGGGGCGGTGGAGTTTCTGAACGCCTGAGCGTGGGACGCGGTAGTTCCCTGGCCGCGGTCGATGATTTTGCCAACTTCGGTTTGGGGAGCTGGAAAGGCATCGGCAGCCCCGTCCCCGCCTTTGCTGCGGATATCTTCTCGAAACAGGGACGGCACACCCGGATTTTGCTTTTGCTGATGCTCGCGTCCACCGCGCGGGAAGGACAGCAATTCTCGCAGAAGATGCCTCCGCAGATGCGGCAGTGGTGTTTGTTGCTGCTGAAAAGGCTAGCCTCGATCTTCTTACGGCATGCCATGCAGATTGCGGAATCCTTGTCGTCCACCCAGTACTTCTCAGGAAGTATGGCGTTGAGGAGCATGTCTTTGGCAAGATCGTAGTCTTTGAACTCCTGCAGGCATTTTTCGCAGGACTTCATTGCTTTTCCGGTTTCCTGATGCAACTGAGACGCCCAGCCGATGTCGAAAAACATCTGTTCGTCCCGGGACCCGAAAATCTGCCCGACCTCCTGGGAAACGGTCTTCGGAGGCGGCAGTACCGCCTTGAAGCGCTTCTTGAAATTAGCTTCTTCCTCATTCTTAATGGAACGGTATTCGGCATCGAGCACACTGTTGAAGGCTGGAAGGATCTCATTATAAGCCGTTGAGATATCTTCGAAACCGTCCTTGTTTTTCATGACGAGAGTGTGTTTGATCAGGACGTTCATCGCCTGCACGGCCTGGTTCGGGATATAACCGGTTATGTAGGGAACCAACCCTTCGCCGGGCAGTTTATACCTCCCCGAACTCGCCTTCTGCTCACACTGTGAAACCAGCGCCTGCACTTCCGATTTGGAATTGAACCTGGTCAGTTCCTTTCGTATCGTGGAGTCCTTCGAACCTATGGCCATGAACATATGCCAGAGGTCGTGCTTGTGCACATCGACCCATTTCTTCCAAAGTTCCTCGCCGGACATCGAATCGGGGCGCAGAGTGTAAATCTTCCTCCCCTCCATGGGCTGCTTCTGCTTGAGAATTCCTTTTAATCCATGGTGGACATACTGCGGGTAGGTAATGGAACGGTAGCCCAATCCTTCGTTGAATGTGCGCACATAGTTGAATTCGGCGCCAAGATCGACGTAGACGAATTCCCACACAGGAACGCTTTTTTCGAATTTTTTCCCGAATGCGACGCTCGTACGCACGTACTGCAAAGCCAGAGTTCCCTCGGTGAAGAAGAAATTGATTTCCATCGTCTTGGTTTTTTCGAGGATATATTTGGAAGCAAACGTGGTGATGACTTTTTGCAGGGCGACTTTGAATGTTTCTTTGAAAAGAGTGAGTATCCGTGCTTTTACGTCGCCCGTACCCGTCAGCACCCCCATGAAGATGTCCAGGATCTGCACCCAGAGTTCCGGAGGAGGGATCGGACTGAAGGTGACGGTCAGGACCTCGCCGTCGTAGATTGTGACGGGACAGTGTTTCGTCTCGGAATAAGTGATCTGCAGGGTATATCCGGCTACGGAGAGGGACCCTCCGTACTGCGCAACCTCGTATGAGGCCTCGTATTCCACTGCCTTTCCATTCTCGTTCCGCACGACCATCATATCGGGTTCGGCCGGCCGAAAGTTGCCCTGCGTCTCCAGTTCCGCTCCGAGCAGTCCAATATTGAGTTTACCGCTCTCGAAAAAACCGCTCTGCTTGCTGCGACCGACGGGATAGTCCAGGTACTGGCGAATCTCCGCATACACCGTCTGGATCATTTCGTTGTCGTTCAGGAACTGGGCGGTCAGGCGGTCCAGTTCATCCAGCGCTTTTTGGTCCGGTCTGTGGTCGGGTCCTATATTCGAACTGCTCAGGTAAACGTCGCATGCACTCGCCCTGGCGCAAAAATGGCCCCACCGCGCGGCCAGCCAGGCGGCCCAGTGGTAGTGGTCCTGGAAGACGAACCCGCCCTTCCATTTGGCGATTTCGACTTCAAGCGCAAATTTGAAGAACTCTTTTATTTCAATCCCGGCGGCCGCTTTCAACACGAACTCGGCCGTGGTCTGGAAGGTCCGCTCGTCCGCCACGGAAATCCCGGCATTGTACTCCACCGCGAGGCCGGCTTTTGCCGAAAAAACCTCAGCATCCACTCCGACCGAGAGTCCGAGCTTGAGCGACAGCGTCATGCTGCCCGTATCGTACGCCTTACATTTTTCGATGTCGGTGAGTCCTGCTCCGACCATCGGCAGTTTCACCAGCAGGTCCATGCCCTTCCCGATCAGGGAAGGCGAGTGCAGAACGTCACCATCGCCTCTTACAAAGCTGCCCACATAGAGAAACAGGGGAAAAGCCCCCTTGTAGTAGGAACAGTAGATATTGAGCGCCTTTTCGATTCGGGGAATTGTTTTCAGGAGGTTGAGCTGGTGCCGCGCGTTTTCTTCGAACTGGCGTTCATCGGAAATCTGGGATTCGTAGGTGGTCTTGAGGGTGTTTACCTTGCTCTGGAGTTGCCCGATGCGCAAAAAGATCTGGTCTTTGCGGTCGTACATGGCATCGAGCCGCTTCTGTTTTTCCTTGACCAGCGCCTCCAGTTCGTCGTGCGATATCTGTTGCTCTATCCCCCCGAGGATGGGCTCGTTCGTTCGCCTCAATGCGGTTTCATGGACAACGATTTCGTTGTTGAGGTCGGAGATGGCCTGGAGCAGCGGATTCAGCTCCTCATAGAGCTGCTCCATCTCGCTCTGGGCGCTTTCGCGGGTCGAACTCAGATAGGGGTCGAGTCCTTTCTTCCCCTTGGAAAATTCTTTAACGTGATCCCCGACTTCCGTCTTTGTCACCTTCAGGAGGGACTCCCCCTTCTTCCGGGCCTGGACCGTTCCTTCGCGGGCTTTCTGAAGAAGCGTAATGTGCTGCACCAAATCCTGGTTGAAACTGAGCAGCCGGTTCACCTGCGCCTTGAGGACCTCGGTTTCGGCGCCCAGCATGTTCCGATAGTTTTCCAGAGTGCCCTTGAAAGATTTTGGCGCAGTCCCTTTACCAAGCTGCTGCTCCCTGGTCTTGATCTCTTTCTGCTTGGCTTCTATCCGGCGATTGAGTTCTTTGAGCAGCTTCTCGGGAGACGTATCCTTCGGATTCCAGCCGAGGTCTTCAGCAACGATGATCTTCCGTTTTACTTCCTCGAGGCTCTCATATTCCTTCTTCTCTTCACCCTTCCGCGTCTGCCCTTCCGCGATCACGCGTCCCAGTTCGGCAAGGTTGTCCCGGAGATGATCGCGATTGGCTGCTCCCAGGGCTTTCTGGATCCGGTCCTCCTCGAGGGAGTTCGTGATCAGCGAGAACTGATCGTCTATCCAGATCCGATAGAGCCGGAACAGATTCTGCCTGTCTTCTGTCGAAAAATCATTAAAGTAATAGCCCTTGATTACTTCCTCAGTGATCTTGAAATCCCCGAGGAAGCTCATGAGGTCCTGGTTCAGGTCAAGGATGCAGAGGAAATCCAGGATAACGCTCTTGTCACTGGTACCCGCCACCGTGTTCATGAGGCCCATTTGTTCGTTTAGCCACACCGGATACCAGGGTAGCGAATCCAGCGGTTTCTTCTCGTCGAACGGCCATTTGGCAGTAAACGCGCGGTTGTTGGAAATAGTCTGGATCAACTTTTGAGTGTTGGAAGGCATTACCCGTCTCCTGGCTTGGATTTCCTCATCTTATGATGATTCAAACACTATTTACGGTATATTCGGCATGATTCATAATTGTTTTTCCGATGCAGAACGACCGCGTTTGGATAAAGATAGTCGCGCTTGTGATCATGTATCGGATCATGAACGTTCGAAGGTACATCGATTATCGGTTTTTTGCTCCACTACGGGCGTTGATAATCAGGGGATTCCAATTAGTGCAGCATACCTTTGGGGGATATATAGTAAAGAAGGCCTTCGGGATTAGCGGTTGAGATGGCCTCCCGATGCCGCGTGACCGGTCTCGACAATTCACGTCGAGAGTCTGGCTCCGGCCGCTTCACACCTTGAAGCTGCCGGGGACGGACGATGCTCTCAGGAATCAACTCGTTCGATCTGACGCCCGGTATTGCATCTGTCGTTCCTTTGCTGGATGTCTTGAGCATGTGGATGACGACGTGGGTGCTACAGAGTTCGTTTATACGAATCTATGTGTATTTTTCAGTAGAGATACTGCTGAGTGGATCTTGCAATATAGTATTAAGCCTCGACAGACCACAACAGCATCGCTTCGGGGATCGCGGAAAGGTTCGAAGTGGAAGAACTAATTGAGGAAGAAGTCCGGGGTCGGAATTCCGAACCCTGCCGTGAAAGGAGTTTCGGCAAATCCGGTCCCGGGAGTTCAATCAGCGCATTCAGCCATGCTGAAAGCTACTATGGTTACTTTTTCTTTTGCTTCTGCTGACCCACTCGAACCTTCTTTTCGGGTTCGCTTATTTCTATTTTGACATGAGTAGCAGAAGGGCAGTTTCCCAAGCGCCATTTTGCCGCAGGAGAAGACCAGATCCTGCAGAAATTTCCTTCTACATTGGAGCATCCATTGCAGCGTTCCACGATCGGATTTTTTTCCAGTTCCCTCATAATGCCCATCATACATCTCCCGTTCGTCGCCAGGTGGTGATGCTAAGAATAACTGCCGCCAGCGCCGCAGTCCCCGATATTGACATATAACCCAATGCTTCGGCATAAATGGCTATGGCAATGAACAATGCCGCCATCAGCATGAATATATTATCTCTCATTGTAATCGATGTATATTTCTATAACTCGATGTGTTCGTGCTCCCCGGCATAAACCGGCAAAACGCGTAGCCTTTCCTCCCAGATAACTCGGGACGGGCTTTCTCCGTTTGAAGTTAAGGCGATCCGGCAAGAAATCAACTTCCTGGAAATTGACCAAAGACTGATCTTGCTGCTGATAGCACGAGTTTAACTTCTTTTTCGTCCATGCCGTCGCCCTCTGCTGTCCCGACGTATGAAGAAGAGTAACAAAGTGAAATGAAAAGAGCGGTGGGCACTCGACAAAGTCATCGCTTCGTCTATCATCAGAAATCCGTATCTTCCCCTTCGGCTTGCGTACCCGGCAATTGCTTTTTCTCAGCTTTCCCGCCCGCGGCAGCCCTCCCGAATCGCCTACTCGGAGTTGCCTGAGGATGATCTCTATCTATCTCAGGTGAGTCGCCCCCTTTCATGGTGCTTTTCGCCCTATTTCCGCCAACCAGAACAATCAGGTCCGAACGGTCATATTCGATCCTGAAACGGCGGTTTTAAGGCCCATAAGTTTGGCAATAGCTGAAGTGTTTTGACGCCGTGTCTTGGGTAACCGGATCCATCGCACATAGTCATATTGCAGAGCGAGACATAAAACTTATCCACTGAATTTACATTCGATTCATGTTAAGCTTTCCAGGCTTACAGCAGACCTGGATTTCGAATAGATCGGTGAAATCCAGGGTGAGAGCTTCTGACTTGTTAGCTGGGACCTGTTTGTTGACCGGCAATCAACCGTAATTTCTTCGACTTGGAAATTTCCTATTTGAAGGATGAAACGTGGTTTGGTCATACCATTACACTCCCTATATTTGGCCCGTATTTACCTCCGCGATATTCTTGACGGCACTGGGGACTTACGGCATTCGGCACCGTACTGCTCCAGGGGCCATTCCCTTTGGCTGTCTAATGGCCCTGGGAGTTGTGTGGGTGCTGGCTAACGGGTTGGCAATAGCCGGCACGGATGAAGCTGCCGGAATCTTCTGGTTCAAGTTCCAAGTGGCCTTAATGCTCCCGATGATCACCGCTACGCTGTGCTTTGTCATTGAGTATGCCGGATTGGGCAGGTGGCTGACCCTCCGGCTGCTGGTTCTTTTTGCCCTTGTGCCACTCGCTTTCGCCCTGCTCATTTTTACGAACGAGTTGCATCACCTTGTGTGGACGAGAATATCGTTTGACGGCAGCGTTCGTGCCGATCGTGGACTGATGCACTGGGGGGCTATTGCCTACGGCTATCTTTTGAGTTTACTGCACTTGATGGTGCTGGCCCACCTTTTTGCAAAGTCGCCGGCGCACCGCTGGATAGCCATTGGACTTATCCTCGCTTTTTTCGGCACACGAGGC
Organism: Pseudomonadota bacterium; assembly: GCA_023416335.1. The sequence goes on from JAEZHY010000128.1 coordinate 23,588, forward strand.
GCCTCTTTATTTAACACCCTATTCAGGAACCCCGTTGATCCCTTGAATCCAATGGTTCTCGTTCTGAATATCGCACTGCTTCCTTATGTTTTTGCCATTGTTCGATACCGAATGTTTGACGTTGTGCCAGTCGCGCGCGACAGGGCAATCGAATGGATGACCGAAGGACTGATGGTTTTGGATGCCGAAAACCGTGTTGCTGACGTTAACAAAACGGCACAGGCATTTCTCGGCATCGCTCGGTCAAAAATTGTCGGAAGGCAAGTCGCCGAAATCCTGGATGCCTGGCCGGACCTGTTGGACTGTGTCCTGGCCCCAGGTGAAACGGAGCGTGAAATATTCTTCGGGGATCTCAAGGCATGTTGGCATGATATTTCGGTCTCCAACATTATCGACAGGCGCGGCTTCAGGCTTGGGCGGCTCATCCTATTTCGCAACATCACTGAACGTAAAAAGGCACGGACGCAAATCCTCGATCAGGAGAGGACACTTGCCATGCTGAGGGAGCGGGAGTTGCTCGCCCAGGAACTCCATGACGGGATCGGCCAGGCAGCCTCGGCAGCGCATCTGCAGGTTGCGTGCGCCAGAGAGTTTCTCGCCAGGGGGGACACAGCATCGGTCGAATCCTGCCTGCACAGTCTTGCCGAAGCTACTCAGGAGGTCAAGAAATCTGTCAGCGACTACCTGCTTGGGGTCAAAACCGGCTCTTCCCCTGAAGAGGGGTTTCTAACCGGGATTCAGAAATACATCGAGCAGTATAGCCGGAAATACGGTATCCACGTCGAACTGGTTGCCCCTCTCGAATTGCGCGAGTACAGAATTGATCCCGCAATCGAGGCGCAAGTTCGACCGATCATACAGGAAGCCCTGACCAATGTTCGAAAGCATTCGGTGGCTCAATCCGCTCGGGTCATCCTTACCCCGAGCGAAGACCAGCTTCGAGTAACCATTGAAGATGATGGCCCAGGTTTCGATCCTGAAGAAATTAGCGATAATTATGGGTTTGGGCTGCGGTCGATGAGTGGCCGCGCCAAGACGCTTGGGGCCACACTCGAAGTAAGCACCATGCCGGGCAAGGGCACCGTGGTGAGCCTACAGGTGGCATGGCGAAAGGGAGGATATGAGAGTTCTACTGGCCGATGATCATCCGCTGTTCATGGACGGGCTCAAAAACCTTCTCACGCTCCGCGGGTTCGAAGTGATTGGGACGGCCCGTGATGGGATCGAAGTACTGGAAAAGGTACGTACCCTAAAGCCCGACTTGATTTTTATGGATATTCAGATGCCGCGCCTCGATGGGCTTTCCGCCATGCGAGCGATCAAGTCGGAGCAGCCCGAGATCAAAATCGTGATTCTCACTATGTCGATGAGCGACGAAGACCTGTTCGCGGCGATCAAGAGCGGGGCATGCGGCTATCTGCTCAAAAGCGAAGAATCCGCGAGTTTCTTTGAAACCCTTTCTGGTCTGATGCGAGGTGAGGCGGCACTCTCTCCCGGTCTTGCCGGCCGCGTCCTGAAAGAATTCGCCCGGCAAGGCGAGGCCATTGGGGCAACACAAATGCCCAAGGCAAAAGAAGAGGTCCTGACCATGCGGCAGATTGAGGTTCTGAGCCTGGTTGCCCAGGGGCTGACTTACAAAGAGGTTGGGGCAAAACTATTCTTAACCGAGCACACTATCAAGTACCACATGGGGCAAATAATCGAGCGACTTCAACTCGAAAACCGCAGGCAGGTTATCGAGTACGCCAGGCGCAAACAGCTGATAGGAGTTAATTCCGGCTGATTTAGAATTAAAAGCATAGTCAAGGGATAATCACAGCCTATACTTTTTCCCCGCCCGCACTATACCAAAACTGCACCTTAGGGACATTGCGCCCCCAGAACACCCCTGATAATCTGCCTAATAAAATCCTTCATTCCGGAGGGTTCATCAGATGAAAAAGCAAGTGAATGAAACGCGAAAGGTCGGCATCTACGGGACCCAGTTGTTGATGTCGATAATCGATGCATGCCTGCAGGAAAAACCGGATTTTGAGGTGCAAAGAATCGTTGGTGCACCCCCCAACATCTTCGGTGAACCTGACGCTGCCCATCCCGACGTAATTTTTTTTGATATAGCTGCAGCCCGGGACAACTTCGCCATTTCTTTTATACTTGCGCATCCCACGGTCACGTTAATAGGGGTCGACCTGGCCAATAAGAAAATGCTGTTGCTGCATGGTAAGCAATTCCGCTTTCTGACGGGGGAAGACGTTGTACAAGCGGTTCAAGCAGGCATTCAGAGTGATCCCACAAAGAAATGGATTGCCGATAACGAAACCGAGAGAAAAAGGGAGGAAACATCATGGAAAACGTCAAGAAAACAGAGCCACAAGGTTTAACGAGGCGGGAGGTATTGAAAGTCTCCGGGCTGGCCCTGGGGGGACTGGGCATCGGGGGCGGGGGTGGATTGGGGGGACTGGGCATCGGGGGTGGATCGATCGGCCCGGAAATTCGCAAGCCTATGACAGACCAGTCGTGTGTCTGCCCTCCCGGGCCGTCGTGTACCTGGATCCCTCCTTACAATCCTTTCAATCCCAATTTACCATCTCAAATGTATTCTTATTTTGATACCCTGCCGCCTTTCAATCCCTACGCTTGGACGGAGAATGAGAAGACAACCATCGCTCCGTTACTCGAAGATGAAATGCGAATCACGTTCATGGGATCGACTGTTCCTCCTGGAAAACGAGCTCAACAGACGATGAGTATTTTTGTAGAGGTGGGATGGAACAGGGATAAGCAGATGCCTCTGGACCAGTTTATATTTGACATGGGATCCGGGGTTTGTACCAATTACGCAGCCATGAACGTTGGTTTCGGAAGGATGGATAAGGTCTTCATAGCGCATCTGCACGGTGACCATATGAGCGATGTGCTATATAACTATTGCTTCGGACCATCAGGTGATAGAAAGAGCCCATTGTACGTCTGGGGACAGAGTCCCTCGCGCGTCAAGAGCCCGGCGGGAATACAATCATTCGCAATGCTTGCGCGAACGCCTCCGAGCCGGCTTTACGACGACGGTGTGAAGGCGTTCTGCCAAAACCTTCGTGAAGCCTGCCGATGGCATTCCGAGAGCTTCAGTTTCCAGACAACAAGCTATTCTGGTTATCCAAGTCAAACCAAAATTCAGAATGATTGGGGATTACCGTGTAAGCCTGTCCCGGTAAGCGATGACCCATGGGGAGATGCTTATGCAATGGTTCCCATTGAACTGGATTGGACGAAAGTCGGTGGTGTGGCATACCAAAATGCGAATTCCAGAGTCAGGATTACACACTTCCCTGTGATTCATTGTCGACAGGGTTCCATGGGCTATAAGCTTGAGTGGTGGCCGAAAAAAGCGGATTTATGGAATCCGGCAAAAGCCCTCTCGATGATCTATACAAGCGATACCAAGCCTGAAACAAATTGTGTCAACCAGGCCAAGGTCGTAGATCCTGCTACCAGGGGTGTGAAAGGTGTGGATGTATTTATCCACGAGATGGCTGTTCCGCCCAATGTATGGGGAATGAAATATAATGATATCAGGATGCCTGGAGGGCAACCAGAGCAGCCTCCCGATTCCAGTGATCCCGCTGTTCACCAGTCGGAAATGATCCAGAACAGTTCGCATACTCCACCAGGGCCTTTCGGATATATTTTGAGTCAAATACCACGTCCACGGCTTGCTGTAGCCACTCATTTTCCAACTTCCGATGACACAACCGCATGCGCAATGGAAATCGTCCAGGAACATTTTCCCAATTCTACTGTCTACCAAGGTAATAATGTACCGTCGGGAGCGAACGATCCTGTGCGGATCACATGGTCTTTCGATCTTATGGTAATATCGGTGACCAAGGATCAGATCGTTGAGCAGAAAGGTGTTGTCTCAGATTTTCTCTATTCCCCGGCAATCAACTTACCTCCGACAACCAATTTATCCCCGGCAACTCCAAACACTCCAAAATACCATGACGCAGATGGCAATGGAGATCCGTATGCTCAGATCGACACTTCGACGGCAATAGATCCTTGTAAGGATGGTAATTGTAACTATCGTGAAGATGGTTATTAAATGAGACAATATGACCGCGATGATTGGAACAACTCCATAAGGCTTGAATAGAACAAGACAGGGCCAATGGGCTCTGCCTTGTTCTATCTTGGGACACTTCTACCGAAATAATCATATCTCCACTCTGTAGCATTATAAGGTAACCGTCTAGCATCATGCCATAGAAAACGTAAGTCGCCTGTTAAAGGGCGCTGGATCACCCAGGACACGGCGCTAAAACACTTCAGCTATTTCCAAACTTATGGGCCTTAAAACCGCCGTTTTTCTTTTCAACTCTACCTCTTTCGAACATCAATAGAATCCACTTCAACTGAACTGTTTGGAACCATCCCAAACCAGTATCAACTTGAGCTACATCTTCTTCGAATTCCACTTTTGGATGATTCCAACACAATATGATATACTATCAAATTTTATGATAAGCCTGTTACCAAACCTATAAGATCCACTGCATTCAATCCTCAAGCTGGCATCCAAAGTCATTCTGACGCCTCATGAAGTCCAGCGCAAATACTCCGGCATCGAATGCTTCATGAGCTTTCCAGTTGCGTGCACTTTCGATTCGCAATGCTTATCGGGGTTATGACATGCACGGATCTTACGAACTGAATGCCCGGCCGGGAGAAGGTTTATGGAGAAGAAGCACGCTGAAAGCCGGGGAACAGCCGCCCCCCTGATTCCCGCAGAACTTTCTTTGCCTGCCTTGAAAAAAGCCTCGTCAGGATGCAGGGCCTGCGACCTCTGGGAACGTGGCACCCAAACCGTGTTTGGTAACGGATTGGTAACTGCCGGGCTTGTACTGGTGGGCGAGCAACCCGGCAACGAAGAGGACCTTGAGGGCTTGCCTTTCGTCGGACCCGCCGGGAGGGTGCTCGACAAAGCCCTCGAAGCAGCGGGAATCGAACGCAACGACGCTTACGTCACCAATGTCGTGAAGCACTTCAAATGGGTTCCCAAGGGCAAACTCCGTCTGCATCAGAAACCGAACGCCCGGGAAATCGGGGCCTGCCTGCCCTGGCTGGAAGCTGAGATCGACCTGATCCGCCCGGAAGTACTGGTAGCGATGGGTGCAACGGCTGCACAGGGAATATTCGGTAAGGATGTCCGGGTCACAAGGGACCGCGGCAGGTTTATCCCCTCATCACTGGCCCAATATGTAACGGTTACGGTGCACCCTTCTTCCATTCTGCGATCGAGGACGGATGAAGAACGACGCGCGGCGATGGCCGGTTTTGTGGAAGATCTGAAAATCGTGGCTAAGGTGCTGTCGGGCAAAAAGTGAGCCCCGCCGCAGGATCTCCGGACGTGGCGACTGTTCCACGGGGGTTCGCACTATTCCGGAGAAATTTCGAACCAGGGCGCGTGAGGCATTACCTTCCGCGCTTCCTGCCTTTTATTCGCGCTTGCCTTCCCTTCTTTTACGCCCCATCCGAGCGAGCTGTCAGAGATAAAAAGCTTGCAGGCATATCCTTGTGTATATTAGTATACAACCCCACGCCACCAGGTGAAAAAACAACTTTAAGGGTTCAACTGCAACACCCTGGTTTGCCCCGGCGCGTTCCGGAAGACCGCAACGCTCCCTGCCGGCATCCCGGGGCAGGAAAAGGTGAAAATCTTCATGCCAGGCAAGTTCAGTAAGGCGCCGAGGCAAAAAGTCCAGTTTCTGCCCCTGAAACCGTTCCAGGGTGCATTGCCGCTTTTCTCGACCATTTTTCACCGTATTATTCCGACCAACGAACGCACTGTCTCGCTACGCATAACAAACATTCTGTCACTCCAGCGAAAGGCACATTTCGGGAAAGCAAGCGACAGGCTACCGGGAATCCAGCCCCGGGCTTCACTTGGACAGGCCCCCGCGATCATGCCCGAAAGAGTCTGCCCTTTCACCAGAACCGGAAGCATCGAGTGCGAAGAACTGCTCCAGGAGAGCGTTCCGTATAATGGCGGTCGGCAAAGCCGCGGACTGGGTTGCCGTCGGTTTGATCATGGCCGGCCTTGGATGGTCATTTGTGAAGTGGAGGGAACGTCATGAAGTTGCTGCAGGGATCACTCGCAGTCTTATCTGTTTTCACCTTTACTGCGTTCGCGGCAGGGCCGGCGGCCGCTGCCAAACAAGCGGGGCAGACATGGGAGGTATTGAATCCTTCGGGCACCATCGAGATCGAAGTGGTCAAACCGGCCCCGCGGCTCACGACCCTGGAGGGCAAAACCATAGTCCTCCGATGGAACAACAAACACAATGGCGACAAGGTCCTCGACAGGGTCGCGGAACTTCTGAATCAAAAAGTCCCGTCAGCCAAAGTGGTCAAGCTCTACGAAACCGAGAAATCGACCATCATGACCAGCGGGTCCAAGTCGGAGTCGCAGCGAATTGCAAAGCTTGCAAAAGACGCGAAGGCCGACCTGGTCATCGCGTCACAGGCCGACTGAGGTTCCTGTACTTCATGGCTGGTAGTTGACCAGGCCGAAATTGAGAAGTTGGGAATTCCGACGGTTACCATTACGACCAACGAGTTCATCGGGTTGTCTCGCAGCACGATGAAGAGTATTGGCCTTGCCGATATGGCATTTGTCGAAGTCGAACACCCGATGGGCATGATCTCGCCCGAGGAAATTCGCGCCAAGACGGACAAGGCTTTCCCGCAGATCCTGAAGATGGCTACCGCCTGGCAGCCGGTGGCCGCTGCCGCAAATGCGGTCGGGAAACCGGCGTATCCCGCCGAACGCGTGAAATTCACCGGGGATTACGCAGCCCTCAATAAAATGTTCTACGACAAGAAGTGGTCGATCGGATTGCCGATCGTACCGCCGACTCCCCAAGCTGTCGCGGCTATGCTGAAGGGAACCAAGCGCGACCCGTCGGAAGTGGTTTGGGCTGTCCCGCCCAGGATGGGACGCCTGACGGTGGAACTGGTTGCAACCATCGGCGTCATGGCGGGTGCAAAGCCGGAACATATGCCGCTATTGCTCGCGGTGGTCAAAGCGATCAGCCACCCGGATTTTGACTGGCGCGGAAGCTCCACAACGACCGCGCCCACGGTTCCGGTTGTCATCATCAACGGTCCGATACTCAAGGAACTGGGCATCGGCTACGGTGCGGGAGCGTTCGGTGGTGAAATGCCGGTAAATAACGCTGTCGGCTATTTTATCAACCTGGTGGGCGATATAGTCGGAGGCTCCATGCCCCCGGATCCGGACAAAAGCTCCCACGGCAGCCCCAACGACCTCGTTGCCCTGGTGTTTGGCGAGAATGAAGAACAGAATCCGTGGAAGCAGTCTTATGCCGTCGAACATGGCTTTCAGCCGACCGACAGTGTAGTCACCGCTTTTGCAGCCTACCTTGGAACCAACAATACCGATCACACCAGCGCCGATGGGGAGCACCTGCTGAACACCATTTCACAGGGAGTTGCAGGGGTAGCCTGCGGTATCACGAGCTGCTACACCGATCCCGACAAGCCCTATGCGCTGACCAACAAGGTCAAGTACGCATTCCTGCTGCTCGGGCCCGAGCACGCTGACACGATTTACAAGACCTATCCGACCAAACAGGCGGTCAAGGAATACGTGGTAAAGAAGGCCGTTGCGCCATTCTGGATGTACGCACCCGATATCTGCAAGCCTCCGGAATCGGCGGGCCAGATTACACCGGACACGATGGTGCCCCGCTTTGCCAAGCCCGAATCGATCAACATCGTGGTGGCGGGCGGAGCCGGCAAGCAGTCCCAGATATGGGTCCCGTTCCCGACTGGTATGCGTCCGGTTTCGGTTAAGGTAGAGAAGTAGAGTGGAAAGCCGCTGTCTGCAATGCCTGTGTGCATTGCAGACAGCAGAGAAGGATCAGGCTACGATGCCCTCGCCCATCGACGGGATGCGGGCATTCATCAACAGTCTCAAGAAGGTCGGCCCGTCGGCCGACCGGATCGACCTCGTGACCGGGAAAGTTCCTGCTAAACTGCTGAGTCTCGACTAACACAAGGAGGAAGATGCATGAGAACGTGGTTGAGTAGATCTGTTCTAGCAGCACTACCGCTCGTCTTCGCCGCGTCCCAGGCAATAGCCGCGGCGCCCGCGCCCGCTGTGCAGGAGTGGGACCTGATTATTCCGACAGGAGTTATCGAAAAGGCCGCCGTGAAGCCGGCGCCACGCATCACCAGCCTTGAAGGGAAAACCGTCGCCCTCAGGTGGAACGGCAAGCACAACGGCAACGTCGTTCTGGACCGTCTGGCCGAACTGCTCGGACAAAAGTTTCCGACGGCCAAGGTCGTAAAGACCTACGCAGACGACCAGACTCTCAACAAGATTTCCGGGTCCGAAGCTGAGGCGGACAGGATCACCAAGGCGATCGCCGCAGTCAAGCCGGACATCATTATCGCATCGCAGGCGGACTGAGGTTCCTGTACCTCATGGCTGGTAGTTGACCAGTCCCGCGCAGAAAAAGCAGGCATTCCGACCGTTACCATCACCACCTCCGATTTCCTGAGTCTCAGCCGCAGCACGCAGGAGAGCCAGGGGATGACCGACATGTGTTTTGTTTCCGTGCCGCATCCTCTAGGCATGATTCCCGTCGATGAGGTAAAAGCCAAGATCGACAAGGCGTTCCCCGAGATCGTGGATGCTGCAACCAAGTGGCAACCCAAGCAGAATGTGCAGATCGTCCAGGAAAAGCCGTACCCTGCCCGCCACACCAAGTTCAAGGGTGATTACACGGCCCTGAACAAGGCATTTCAGACCCGCAAGTGGTCGCTGGGCCTGCCCGTTATCCCTCCGACTCAGGAAGCCGTCGCCGCCATGCTCAAGGGCACCAAGCGCAGTCCTTCCGAGGTGGTCTGGGTAGTGCCGCCGCGCCAGGGGATGCTCACAGTTGAGTTGGTGGCCGCCCTTGGCGTAATGGCCGGGGCCCAGCCCGAGGATATGCCGCTCCTGCTGGCGACGGTTGAAGCATTCAAACATCCTGACGTCGCCTGGAGAGGCACTTCCACAACCACGGCCGCAACCAACCCGATCATCATCATCAGCGGCCCGATCATTGAAAAGCGCGGTCTGAACGCCGGTACCGGCACATGCGGTCCCGAGAACCCAACCACCAA
>JAEZHY010000194.1 GCA_023416335.1 Pseudomonadota bacterium
GGACCTTGACGCCTATGGACTGGGCCGCCGTTACGTATTCGCTTTCGCGGATGGACAGAAGAGCCCCGTGGGCCAGGCGCGCGAACCGCGGAGTCATAACCAGGCCGATCGTAAAGATCAGGTTGAAGAGGTTCGCGCCAAGAACGGCCGTAACTGCAACGGCCAATATGAGATCCGGGAAACACATGAAAACGTCGATCAGGCGCATGATGGCGCTTTCGACCCTCCCCCGGTAATACCCGGCCACCATACCGAGGATCGTGCCCAGAACAAGGCCGAAAGTAACCGACCAGACACCGATAATCAGCGAAATGCGGCTCCCCCAGATGATGCGCGACAAAACATCCCGCCCGAAATCGTCGGTCCCCAGCAGGTGCTGCGCGCTGGCCCCGGTCAGCCGATACATCAGGTCCTGTTCGAGGGGATCGTAGGGGGCGATGAACGGAGCAAATATCGAAACAAGAACGATCAGTACCGCAACTATCCCTCCGGCGAGCGCGGTTCGGTTCCGCAGGAAGGCGATCCACATCTTGCGGCCGATGGTCTTTTCAACCATCTCCGGGACGATAGGCTGTTCCAGTATTTCCTGTCTCACCTGATCTTACTTTCTGCTGTGTTGCTGAAACGTTTCGATCATCGGTACTTGATGCGCGGGTCGATCAAGCCGTAAACAAGATCCGTTGCGAGATTGAGCAGAACGACGATAATGGCGTAAATCACCATGACCGATTGAAATGTCACATAGTCCCGCTGCTTGATTGCGCCCACCATGAGTTTGCCGAGTCCCGGGCGCGAAAAGACGATTTCGACCATGACGGATGAGCCAATAAGCACGACCACGTAGAGTCCGCCGAGTGCCACGATCGGGATCAGGGCATTGCGGAGGACGTGTTTGAAAAGAACGACACGCTCGTGAACCCCTTTGGCGTGAGCAGTCCGGACATAGTCCTCCCGGATTGTCGCGAGTATGGAGGAGCGGGTCATCCGGGTGATGTAGGCCGTCATGAGCAATCCGAGCGTCAGGCCCGGAAGGAACAGGTGCCGGAAGTTGTCCATGGGGTTGGAGAAATCCCCTGCGCCGACCACCGGGAATAGCGGGAACTGAACGCTCAGGAGCAGGATGAGCAAAATACCGAGATAGAACGCCGGCACCGAGAGACCCAGAAGCGAAAATACCCGGTTGAAGTAATCGATAAACGTATTCCGGCGGACTGCGGCAACGATTCCGAGAGGAATTCCCAATATGTAGCCCAGCATAATCCCGCAGAAAGTGAGCTGGAGGGTATGGGGCAGCACCTTCAGCATCTGCGCTCCGACGGGATACCCCGTAATGGCGGAAGTGCCGAGGTCGCCGCGGCAGATTTCGCCGAGAAAACGTAAGTACTGAAGCCACAACGGGGCGTTCAGACCCATTTTGGCGCGCAGGGCATCCACTGCTTCCTTGCTCGCGTAATCGCCGAGTGCCGCCACGGCGGGATCGCCTGGCAGCACCCGCACAATTACGAAAACGAGCGTAAGCACCACGAAGAGAATGGGAATGCTCTGCAGAATCCGGCGTACAACGTAGTTGAACATGCTTACCCAACCCTCATGCCACGCCCGGCATTTCCGCTTCTTTTCGAAGCGGTCATGCCGTCTTGATGGAAACGGCTACTGAGCCAGAAGCCTCGTCTTTTCGTTGATCTGAGGCGTATAGGTCTGCCAGGCGAACTCCAGCGGACACCCGAGTTCGACATTGGACGTCATCGGGAAGACGTACAGGAGCCGGATGACCGGCAGGACCGCCACATCCTTCAGAAGCTGGATCTGGGCCTGCTTCCAGATCTCGATCTGCTTGTTCGCATCGAGTTCCCACCGGGCTTGCTCGATCAGGGAGTCGATATTGCCGACCTTGTCCTTGACGGTGCCGTAATGAGAAAAATTGGTGTCCGGAGACTTGCCGCTCACTACCGCCATATCCGAGTGGTAGAAACGGGTAAGGAACACATCCACGTTAGGACGCCATGAGGCATAGTAAACCACGGGGCTGGCATCCTTGCGGACCAGCGTGTGGAAAGATGCGTGATCGACCACTTTGAGCTGCATGTCGATTCCGGCTTTCTTCAACTGCGCCTGCAGGGCAACCATCGGCTTGCGGTAACTTGTATCCAGTTCGCTTACCACCGCCTCGAACTGAATCCCGTTCGGATAGCCGGCTTCTTTCAGAAGTTCTTTCGCCTTCGCTGCATCGTTTTCATATACGACTTCCGCCTTCTGGGCTTCTTCTTTGGTTAGAGCCCCTGGAGAAGGAGGGGCAAGCGCGGGGGAATAGATAGGAACAGCCATGCTCTTGCCCATGAATGCGGCCATTTCCTCGCGCGATACCGCGTAGCTGAAAGCTTTGCGAACTCGAACATCGTCAAAGGGTTTCTGAGTCACATTGAAGAAAAGCGTCTGCACTTCGCAGGGGCCGTATGCCTTCACCTTCACGTTCGGGAAAGCGGCGATCTTTTCCGCCCATTTATCTTCATTAAGGCCCTCGATAATATTGAGTTCGCCCGTGCGGAGACCCATTTCCCGCGAACTTACGCTCGGGATGTAGCGGACGATGACCTGCTCGAGGATGGGCTTGCCGCGGAAGTACTTGTCGTTTCGCAAAAGCACGGTTTTCTGCTGGGGTTCGTAGCTCTCGAATTTGAACGGTCCCGTTCCGACAGGATGGGTCTTGAACCAGTCGTTACCCTGGGTTTCGATCGCTTTTTTGGCAACTATGAATCCACCTGCGTAATTGGCCACTTTTGCGAAAAACAGGGTCTCCGAGATCGGCTTTTCAAGCACTACCTGCACCGTGTAGGGATCGACCGCCTTGAAATCCATTCCGCGATACTCTCCGGCATAGGCCGAAGTGTCCGCGGTGGCAGCCCTTTTCAGCGAGAACACTACATCGTCGGAGGTCAACTCATAGCCGTCGGGGTTTCCGGGGAAAGGATGAAAAAAGACGCCTTTGCGCAGGGTAAAGGTCCATATCTTCTTGTCGTCCGAGATCTTCCAGGATTCGGCTAAATCAGGTTCGATGCCCACCTGGTTTCCGAGCGGATAGCGGACAAGCCCGTTGAAAACCATATCCAGGGTACTCCGGTCGGCAGTCGAAGCCGCCCGGTGCGGATCCAGGGACTGAGCGTCTCCGGAGTTGTACGCGACGGTAAGCACCTGCTTTTGAGCAAGCTTTTCCTGGGCTGAGGCAGCCAGCGCGCAAAGCGATATCATCAACGTCGCGAGTAGTACGATTACGGATAATTTCTTCATAAACCATCTCCTGTTCCGGCAAAGTCCACAGAAAAAAACCGAACCTTAAAACTACGCCCTGATTGCTTGCTGGTTGCCTTTGCCCTCTGGAGTTCATTCAGGCAAAGTATTGATCAAATATAGAATTGAAGCCGGTAATCGAGTCTACGCGCAGGGGGATGCACCTGCACGAATGCTCGTGAGAACAAATGCTTGTGCTTAAGAGTGGGAGCGAACGCTACTGCAGCTTGAGATGATTACAGAACAGGAAAATGAAATCTATTCGCATCAGCATTCAGCGGATAATCGCCATTCTCCAATGCCGGTGTTATTTCTGCCGAGCCGGCACAGTGATGAACTTCCTGGGAGTACGGCCTTGGAAATCGCCGAATGTATAGACATTAAAACTGAAACTACGGGACCGGGTGTCCGATTCTTTGCCCCTGATAACAAAGCCGCTGCGTGGGAATTAACTCGGTCAGGAACGCAAATTCGAATGGAAATACAGGATCGGCACGGAATTCAGATTATCAAAAAAAGCCGCAACATCCAACATCAAAATCCATGCAACTACCTGAAATACAGCGTTATTACCAAGCTATGCCAACAGGGCCTGCACGGCGGCTTTGGCGGCCTTTACGGCTGATCCCGCATCGGGGGCGTAACCGTCCGCCCCGATTTCTTCCGCAAACTTCTGGTTTACCGGCGCCCCGCCTACCAGAACTTTGACCTGCTCACGCAGGCCGCTTGCGATAATTGCATCGACCGTTTTTTTCATCATGGGCATCGTCGTGGTCAGGAGCGCGGAGATGCAAACAAGTTGTGCATTCCGGGCCTTGATCTCCGAGATGAACCTCTCGGGGCCGATATCCACGCCAAGGTTGTACACTTCGAATCCGGCACTTTCCAGCATCATGGCGACGAGGTTTTTCCCTATATCGTGAAGGTCGCCCTTTACTGTGCCGATGATGACTTTCCCTTTGGCGCTCATGTTCTCTTCCGTGTGCAGGTGCATCAGGGTCTTCAGCACATTCCCCATTGCCCTGGCGCACATGAGCACCTCCGGGATGAACATCTCCTCGTTTTCCATCTTGTCGCCGACAATATCCATACCGGCGAGAAGACCTTCATCCATGATCTGCTTTACGGACGCGCCCTGGTCCAGAGCGTTTTGAACAAGTTCGGCGAGTTTGGTTTCATTGCCCGCAACAACCGATTCTATGATGGGTCCGAAGTCATGCATTGTGAGTTCCTTCTTTAAAGCAGGATATCGAATCTTTCTCGAATTGCCCGATCCAACTCGCCGGAAATGTACGGCCTTTCATCGGCTCCAAGGACCTTTTCGACCATCTTCCTCGCCCGCGTCCACGCGTCGGGAGCGCCGTCCTTTTCCCATTTGATCCGGCTCTTGCGGTCGGAAACGCCGTTGCCGCCGAAATACTCCGTATTCATGTACTTCATCGTGTGTTCGGAAGACATGAAGTTCGAACCCGGCCCGATCGCGTCGATAACGTCGAGTGCAAGGTGTTCCTCATCGACTTCTATCCCGTTCAGCACCTTGCAGCTCATGCCGATGATCTCGTCATCCATTACGAACTGCTCGTATGAGACGGCGAGCATCGACTCCAGCATTCCCGCGGCATGATGCACGTAGTTCGACCCGCCCATCGCGGCAAGGAGCGTTGTGAATCCTTTTTCCCATCCTGCCTGCGCATCGGGAATCTTTGAATCGGTAAGTCCGGAGGAATTGTAGTTGGGAACGCCGATGTAGTGAGACAACTGGTGGACCGCGGCGTTCATCATTCCGCATTCCACCGCCCCGCCCAGGTAGCCCATTGTCCGCAGGTTGGCCATTCCCGGAATTCCGCCGTAAAGGACCGGAGACCCTGGGTTTGTGAGCTGACAGATCGTAATGCCGACGAGTTGTTCGGCGTGGAGCTGTGCAAGAGTTCCGGCCATCGTGATCGGAGAGGTCGAACCCGCCATCGGAGCGCAGGAGAGGGCAACCGGAATACGATTACGGGCGGCTTCCTGCATGATCAGGGTCGATTGGGTGCAAAGTTTCAGCGGGCTGATGGCAAAACTGGCAATGACGGAGATAAAGGGCCTCTCCTGGAGCGCCTGCGCCCCTCCCGCAACGAGCGAGGCGATTTCGGCCGCGCGATAGAGCCCTTCGACCTCGTTTACTCCCGCCATTACATGCTTCGCGGTCCCCTTCAGACAGGCATAGAAAACATTCGCATCGTATGCCGATTCCGGAATATCGGTCGGAATGCAGGGACGGAGGAAAAAATGCACGTTGTCGAGCTTGTCCACCAGCCGGGCAAGCTGATAGAGGTCCTTTAGAGTAGTCGGACGCGCCTTGCCGCTTTCGAGGTCCAATATGCGGATGGCCGCCCCGCCGGTACCCATGTGCACCCGATGCTCGGTCAGGTCGAGATCGTTTTTCCCGTCCCGGCTGTAGAGAATGACCCGGCTCGGGGCTTTGGAAATCTCCCGCGAGATCATCTCCCGGGAGAACCTGATCCGTTGCGCATCCCGGTCCAGAGAAGCCCCCGCTTTTTCGAGCATCCCGAGAGTTTCATCGAGGCCCGATTCAAACGTGAAGCCGGTCTTCTCCAGTATGGTCAGTGCAGCCTCGTGAATCCTCTCCACCTGCGCTTCCGAAAGTGCGCGGTATTGAATGCCCGAAAGCCCTTTGCTGTCCATATCGACTCCTTGCCCTGCATACCATTTAAAGTCAGGTTTTTCCTGAGACTGTAAAAACAAGGGAACGGTTAGCGCTTCCTTTTCGGCTTCTTACGTGATGAAACCACTGCAGGCTTTGCCGGCTCAGTTGCCGCTGCTTCGGAAAGATCGGCCGCCACCGTGGGAGCGGTCTCCCTTATCACGGTCTCCTTTTCCATCCACCTTTTCGCCACCCGCTCAAACGCTTCCTCCCCTGCCGGCTGCAGACCGTATTCCTTTCCGGCATCGAGGATCGCATGCACCATATCGTGAGCGTATCCCCTGGAACAGGCAAGAAGAAGGACACCGTCCCTTCCGTCGCGCTCGAGAACCACGATCTGACAGGGCACATGCGAAAGAGGCCCCTGCAGCAGAAACGGTACGGTTTTTCCGGGTTCGGAAAAATACAAGGACGTCAGCTTCTCCGTGACCGGAAAAATGTCCCTGCCCAGAAGACCGAGCAGCACCTGCCCTTCCGTGGTCTCGGTGTATTCCTTTCCTTCGAACGTCTCAGGCGGTTGCCCGTGCAGGAACCAGACGGAAACCTGTGTCCTGTTCATCCTGTTGACCAGAACACCGTTTTGGAAGCTGCTCTTTCCCGGCGCATCCGGAACAATGAGTCCGAAGGGCTTCAGCTGCGCGATCCCGCTGTCCTGGATATCCCACTTCGGGCAATGGCTGAGGTCCACCAGCCATGGGCCTGCCCCCTCGCTTTCGTACTCGAGAACCACAGTCCAGTTTTGCCTGTTTTCCGTTCTTACCTGCCGTCCGGGAAAATGGACCGGGGATTTTCTTTCTATCGTCATTGTGAGTCCTCCGTGCATCGCCGCCCCCGCTGGAGCCGGATCGCTGCACCGGCGCGCAGTTGCCGATCGACGGTTTACATCTTCATCCGCTTGCCTTCAGGATCGTAAAACGGCATGGGGACGACCTTTGCATGGAGAAGCACCCCCTTGCAGCCGTCCTCGTAAATGGAAAGCCTCGAACCCTCTACGGCGAGATCGTCATCCACCAGCGCCATCCCGACGGGTTCTTTCAGGGAATAGCTGTAGCGTGCCGTACAGACATACCCGCGTATGCGGCTGTCAACTATGGGTGACCCGTCTTTAGGGGTCCGGGAGCCGCCGTTTTCCATTTTGAAGCCGACGAGTTTGAGGCGCCCTTTCTGATCCTCGGTATGCCGGAGGGCTACCGCCCCGACTTTTTTCCATTCCGGCATCTTCTGCCACAGGAAACTCAGCCCGAGGTCATGCAGCGTCGTGCGCTGCTCCGACTCGGACCCCAGGATGATGTGTCCTTTTTCGAGCCGCAGCGAACTTTGGGCTTCCAGCCCGAAATTCCTGATACCGAATTCTTTTCCGGCTTCTTCCAGGATATCCCACAGGGCCTGAGTGTATGATGAAGGTACGTGGAATTCGTACGAGAGTTCGCCGACGAACCCGAGCCGCATCGCCCGAACCGGAATTCCCTTGATTGAAAACTCCCGGTAGCAGGAAAACGGGAAGGCTTCGTTTGATACATCGGCATCTGCAACCTTCTCGAGGACCTCCCTCGCGTTCGGCCCGGCCAGGTTGATCACGCCGTAAGCGTCTGTGAGATTAACCAGATGGTAATTCCAGTTCTCATAGCGGGTGTGATAGCGGAACCATTCGGCGGTTACCCCAGCCCTTCCGGTCGAAGCCGTGAAAAAGTAGTCGTTTTCGCCGATCTTGGTCACAACGCCGTCGTCTATCACGCAGCCGTCTTCGTTACACATAGCGGTGTAACGCATCCTGCCCTGAACGACCCGAGACATGTCGCTCACGTAGACACGCTGCAGGGCCTTCAAGGCGTCCGGCCCGTGAATCCGGAACTTTCCGAGAGTCGAGGCATCAAGCATGCCCACATTGCTGCGCACATTTTCGACCTCGGCCCGCGTGAATTTGTCTTCGGAAAACCGTCGCGCCCGCACCCAGACACCTACCCGCTCCATCACGGCACCGGCTGCCGCCTGCGAATGATGCAGCGGCGTGCGCTTGGCCATATCGTGGTTGGAACCCGCATAGGCCGCGATCAGGGCGGGAACGAGAGGCGCCCGCATGCTCGTGGGTTTTACTTCGGCGGGAGCTTCCCGGGTCGCTGCGACATAGAGCGGCAGGTTGTGACCGGGTATGCCCCCCTGGCCGGGACCGGTCCCAGCGGACGTAAAGCGCTTGATGAGTTCCGGCATATCGAAGCCCATGTCCAGCGCCTGGTTCACGTTCTTTATCGTGGTATCCTCATCGAAGCATATGAAGGTCTTACAGCCTTTGACCGGGGCCATCACGAACTTCGATCCCCGAGCCGGACCGGCAAATGCAGCGAGTTCTTCCCCTGCAAGCCGTATTTGGGCGGATGCATCCACGCCGCAATCGGCGGCAGCACGGCACCCGGCCAGCAGCCCTGAAGCTTCGATCGCCTCTGGAGAGGCGTACCCGAGCATGCGTCCCGCGGCGTGCATTTTTTCGGGCAGTTCTTTCGGAAGGAAGAATCCCGTATGATTGTCGTAGCTCATCTTCGCCTGACCGAGCGAAAGCGGACCCCATACCGGCGTGAAACCCGCCGAGGCGACAAGGGTATCGCACTCTATCCGGCGCTTTCGGAAACCTCCCGTAGTAGCCAGTTGAACCGAACTCAGGGTGTTCCAGCCCTTGGCTTCGGCTGCAACCCAACCACCGTAGTAAGGAATGCCGCGCTTTGCCAGTTCATCGAGCAATGCCGTGGACTGACCGTCTTCCCGGACATCAGCGACACAGGCGATATCGAGGCCGAGGTCCGCGAGATCTATTGCCGCTTCGATGCCCATGTCGTGCCCGATGCTGAACACGGCGCGCTTTCCGGGCAGCAGTCCCCAGGTATGAGTCAGCCTGTGGGCGCACCCGACCTGCATGACTCCTGGCTTTTCGTTGTTGTTAAAGAGAAGAGGACGTTCGATGCAACCGGTCGCAACAACCACGCTTTCGGCACGAACTTCTATATAGCGCTCGTCGAAAACGTCCCCGTCTCCGCCCCGTTGCATCGCGGTGACCAGGCTGTTGCTGTATGTCCCGAGGAGGGACGCGGAGGTGAACACCCTGATGTTAGAAGTGCTCCGCACCTTTTCGGCAAGGTCCGAAGCCCTTCGGTAAAGCGGGACGCCGCTCCCGTTCTTAGCCGTCCTGTATTCGAAAGATCCTCCCAGCCACGGCCTGGCTTCGATTAGAATCACCGACAGCCCGGATTCCGCCGCTGCAAGGGCCGCGGACATACCTGCGGCTCCGCCGCCGATCACGCACACATCCGCGCGCGGATAAATTTCGTCGTACTTCCCGGGCATCTCGAAATCCGGCTGCATCACTCCAAGCCCTGCAGCCTTGCGGATGCGCTCGATCACATGAGGCCACAGCCAGGCCGGTCTATGGAAAACTTTGTAATAGAACCCGGCGGGCATGGCCCAGCTCAGTGAATCCATAAAGCCCATGAGGTCGAATTCGGGTAAACCGACGACATTTTGAGCTTTCACACGCATGCCGCTTTTTGCCGGCGTGTTTTCGGCCCTTACGTTAGGCACGCCGTCCACTTCCATCAGCGTATTGCTGCATTCGCCGTCCAGGCTGTAGAGACCCCTCGGGCGATGGTATTTCAGACTGCGGCCGAAAATGCGGATGCCGTTTGCATACAGCGCACTCGCAACCGTATCGCCCTCGACACCCTGCATGACCCTGCCCTGATAACGGACCGAAATCGTATCCCTGGGATGAATTCGCAATGTGGGGAGATTTTCAAGCCTGTCCATTTATTCCACCTCGGGTGCGTTCACATCTGCTTTGACAAAGACTTCGAGATTGGTCCGTGTGTTTCGCAAAATCGTGAACCAGGACCCGCAGCCGTCTTTGTGGCACCACCATTCCTTCTGGATTCCGGCAGTGCAGTTGTTCATACAGGCATATTCGCACCAGGAAGCCGGGGTAAGTCCCGCTTCATCCGGCTTCGGCCCCTTGTCCTCGCCGCCGAACCGGAACTCGTATCCGTTCCGCCTCCCGCAAATGGGGCAGGTAATAGTGAGTGCCATTTTTTCTCCTCTATATGCGATCGGGAATGGCCGCGTTAACAAGCCATGCCCCTTCGCCTGTTTTCGCTCTCAATTGTCGGGAGAATAGCTCACGAGGGCCGCCGTCTCGCCCATCAGCCTGTGCTGTTCGAATCGGCGAAGCCCAAAGGGCTCGAGAATCTTCGGACATGCGTCGGTTGCCACGTATTGGGCCATGTACTTGCCTGCGACAGTCGAGGATTTGAAGCCAAAATATCCCCAGCCGCAGTCCATGAAGTAGCCCTTGACGGGGTAGTTGCCGTCCATGATGGGAGCCATATCGGGCGTCATGTCGGCGAGGCCCGACCAGTGGCGCATGAACTTTACCCCTCTCAGGCACGGCAGCATCTCGGAAAGGGCCTCTGCCTGGTGTTTTATATAGTAGGCGGTGCACTGGGTTGTGTAGTTCGGCCACGCATCCATGTGGGCGCCGGTCGCGATTTCGCCTTTGAGCGTCTGGTTGGCGTAGCAGTGATACATGCCCGATGAGACCACGTGATGGAGGAGCGGCTTCAGCGGTTGTGTCACCATCGCCTGAATATTGAGTACGCTTATCGGCAGACGGACTCCCAGCATCTGCGAGGAGATGGCGGCCGAATACCCGCCCGCAGCATTTAAGACCCGTGGAGTGTAGATCGGACCTTTATCGGTCTGGACGGAAACGACCCGGCCGTTTTCGACGCCGATCCCGGTAACCTCGGTATTCTGGTGAATATGGACGCCGCACTTCGAAGCGCCCTTAGCAAGCCCCCAGACAACCGCATCGTGCCGTACTATCCCGCCTGGCGGGTGGTACATGCCCCCGAAGATCGGATACCGCAGGCGGTCGGAGATATCGAGTGCCGGGATGAGTTCCTTGCATTCCTTTGGATCCACCAGCTTGCTCTCAATCCCGTAGAACTGGGCGGATGCGATCTGGAGCCGCATGGCTTTGAGGGCGGCATCGCTGTGAGCCAGGTTGAGGTTCCCGCAGTTGTAAAACATCAGGTTGAAGTCGAGTTCACGTGTCAGAACGGCCCATAGTTCGAGGGCTTCTTTGTACAGAGGCAGGTTCTCCTGGGTACGCTGATTGGCGCGCACAATTGCCGTGTTGCGGCCGGAGCCTCCAAAACCGATGTAGTTCTTTTCAATTACTGCAATGTTTGTCATTCCCTGATGGCGAGCGAGGAAATAGGCTGTTGCCAGCCCGTGGAGCCCTCCGCCTATAATGACTGCATCATAGCTGTGCTTGAGGGCACTCGGGTTTTCCCAAAGTCGTTTGGAACGCCGGAACATTACGATCCTCCTGTTTGCCGCGCGAGGAAAGCTCGAAGTTGCGCTGTGAGGTTTTACACTATCAATGAGCACAAATGATGTCAAAGCCTAAAATGCTTTCAAAATGTTTTTTTTCGAAGAAGAACGTATTATCTCCTTACTTTATTGAAACTATTGGTGTATTTAGCAATTTAAGAGTAACAATAAGGTAATGTCCAGGAAGCAACATGATCCAGCAAATGAAACAAATCTTGTCATTTTCTTCAAAAATTGACATCTCACAGCACAGATGGTATTCGTCCCCAAAATGACATGGGAGAGGGAGGACCGGATGGCAGCTTTTCTCCATCCTTTCATCGAGAAGATCCAGGCAAACAGGGACCGGCTCACCAAAAAGGGCAGGATCCTCACCGACAACATCCTTGCCGGTCCGCGAAAAGTCGTCTTCATGACCATTCGGGAACTGGCCGACCACTGCGGCGTCAGCGAGGCGACCGTCGTACGACTCATGCATCAGCTCGGGTTCAAGGGCTATAACGACTTCCAGCAGTCGCTGAGAGACTATGTGGACGTCGAACTCACATTGATCGAGCGCCTGGACCTGACCGACCTGGAAACTCCCGGCGGGAACCTCTTAAGTCGCGTAATTTTCGAGGAAATAGACAACCTGAAACAGCTGCACGAATCGCTCGACCTCGCGGCAGCCGACCGCGTAGTGGAACTTCTCGCTCAAAGGCCCCGGGTTTTTGTCGTGGGTTCGCGGCTTTCCTACACCTTCGCCTATTACCTGGGCTGGTCGTTGAGTAAAATCCGGTCGGGCGTTCAGATCCTTAAGGGAAGCGACAACACCGCGATCGACTGGCTTGCGATAGCGCCTGCGGATTCGCTCGTCGTTCTGCTTGCAACCTCGCGTTACCCAAACGACCTGCTCAAGACGGCAAGAGCTGTCCGAAGGCAGGAAAAAACTCTCGTGGCGATAGCAGACAGCGCAAGCTGCCCTCTCATTCAATTCGCCCACGAATCTCTCATCGCCCCAACGCGCCACATTCCGTTCATAGGCAGTCCCTCAGCCCTTGCCAGCCTCATCAGCTTTCTCATCCAGAGACTTGCGGGCATGCAGGGCGACTGCACTAAGGCCCACCAGACAAGACTCGAGCAGAGCTATCTCGAAAATGATGTCTTCTTTAATCTTTATAAGGACGGAACAGAAGAGAAGTAGTGCAAGGCACAAGCTGAGAATGGGGACTGGAGACGCAAAGGGAAGGCGGAGCCGTGTAGAGTGGGTGAGCGAAGCGCGGTCCGGCCCTTTCGGGTGCCCACCGCGCTGCGCTCACCGCTTATTCGTTCGAACAAATCCAGGGCAATCACCCTCGACCTGCGATCTCCTTCAGCACCTTTCTTCCCGCATCCAGAATCGCATCGATCTCCGCCTCGCCGTGCGCGGTGGAGATATAGAGCTTTGTCGACATGGGATTGAGGAAGATGCGGTTACGGAAGAGACCGAGCACAAATGCCCTCGCCTTTTCCGAATCGGCTCGAAAGGCGCTGCGGTAATCGACCACTTTTTCTCCCGTAAAGGAAAGCGCGCAGAGAGGACCGTCCCCGAGAACCTGGGCCGTGACGCCGACTTCTTTCAAAACGTCCCGGAATCCGTTTCGAAGCTTTTCCCCCATGACAAAAAGCCTTTCATAGGTGCCCGGCTTTCGGAGTTCTTCCAGGGTGGCGAGCGAAGCCGAGGTCGTCACAGGATTTCCGCCCAGAGTGCTCGCAAACCAGACATAGCCGTCCCGGCCGAGGGTGGATTCATCACACAGATCGAGAATTTCAGCGCGCCCGACAATTGCCCCCACCGGATACCCGCCGCCGAGCGCCTTGCCCAGGGCGGCGAGATCGGGCTTTACTCCGTAATATTGCTGCGCTCCCCCGTACGACAGCCGGAAGCCGGTTACGCATTCGTCGAAAATGAGCAGTATGCCGTGTTTCCTGGTGATCTCCCTCAAACCTTCGAGGAAACCGGGCAACGGCGAGGTGCACCTGTGGAGCGGTTCAACGATAACGCCTGCAATCTCGGAGGCATACTCGGCTATTATGCGGCTGGTGGTTTCCAGATCGTTATATGGAGCGATCAGGACTTCGCTGCAGGTCTTCTCCGTTATGCCCGCGGAAGTCGGGTTGGCTTGGGGAAAATCCACAAGGCGTTTTGGAAAGAGGCTTATGGAACCGAATTCGTTCGCCCCGTGGTATGCACCTTCGAACTTGACGATTTTATCGCGTTTTCTGAAGGCACGCGCAAAGCGCACAGCGTACATGGTGGCTTCTGTTCCAGACGCGCAAAATCGCACCTTCTCGGCACACGGTACGGCGCGGATAAGCTCTTCCGCAAGTTCCAGGGCAGGTTCGGATACATAGGAGAAGTTCGACCCCTGCACTACCCGGTCCCTCACCGCTTCGCAGATTTTCGGATGAGCGTGACCGAGA
Source organism: Pseudomonadota bacterium (assembly GCA_023416335.1). The sequence continues at coordinate 13,811 of JAEZHY010000194.1, forward strand.
ATGACCGAGCCCCATCCCATCGTGAAATCCACATACTCGTTGCCCTCGGCGTCGTAGACGTAGGCTCCCTTGCCCCGGGTCAGGACGATCGAGAGTTCCCGAGGGAGATTGTACTCACCGAGCGACCCGCCTGGAAACACCTTCCACGACCTCAAGCCCCATTCATTTGAATGCGTCACCTTCACTCCTTTAACTGTTTGGGAATAATCGGATTGGATGCTGAGCGGTATATCGATACGAAAAGCGGGGGTAAGAAAACGGCACCCTTTTCATCAGGGTTTCAGCGAGTGCAGAGCGGCTTCGCATGACTTCTTCACCCTGTTGGGCCACCAGAGAATGATATCTTTCGTACACGGCTTGTAGGCAATCTTCTCGATCGCATCCAGGTATTCTTCCGAACGATCGAGATAGAAGGAGAGAGCCTGGGCGAATTTCTTTCCCACTATGCCGTTTACAAGCAGTTGGCTGATCTCCCGCTTTCGGCGGAGGACGGATTGCGAACGAAGAAGGATCTGGCGTTCTTCGTGGGACATCTTTTGCAAGAGCGAGCACAGGACGCTCCTGGCGCGCGGCTGATACATCCAGAAATAGAGCAGGTCGAGCGCATTGATGATAATGATCTTTTCGAGGTCCCGCGCTTCCGCGCTGATCTTGAGCATGAAGTTTTTGGGTGATTCGAGCAGCTTCAGGACGTCGGCTTCCGGAAAGATCAATTCGAGCTGCGTGTATGTATCGAACAACTGCGCAAGTTTGGTCGAGTAATCGCGCGCGCGCAGGCCGATGTATTTGAAGCGGTCGGCAAGCCCTTCGATCACTCCCGCCACGCAGTCCGAAGCAGTCTTGGAAATGATGGCCGCCCACTTCTGGAGAACACCTGCAACGTCGGGAACTTCGAAACCGATGAGGATACCTCCGACGGCGGCATTGAGCACGACGGCAAGAGGTATCGACAGGACGGTGCGGAAAAGATTTCCTATCGCCGCACTCCTCGGCAGGCCGCGCCACATATTGTGGCTGAAGATATAAATCCCGTTGGCAGCGGCCATAACGCTGTACAACAAGATGGCGTTATTTGCCGCGGTTATCCCGAAGGTACGGTCCAGGATCTCCGTTTTCACCACAAAATCGAGCAGCGGCACCGAGAAGCCGGTATAGAGAAGCGAGTCGCAGAGCCGGTCCCAACTGACATAGCTGTCCCATTTGAGGAGGGGCGAACGCCGTATTCCTCCCGCTCCAAGGACCGACTGGACTATGTTCCGGAAGCCCGTGATTGCAAACCAGATCACACCGCCGAACCAGGCAAGCAGCCACCAGTCCTTGGTCAGATAGAAAGTGAGAAACGCGGGAATGAAACCGACCAGTACCTTCGTTGCGTCACGCACGATGCTGTTGAGGTATTTCCAGCTTACGGCCACTTTCGGCGTCTGGGTATTTGGAACGAGTTGCAGGCCGTTGCCGTTTTCCTCGCTGACTCCTCCGAGCGTTACGATATTGCCCTGGGAAACGATTCGCGTGGACAACTGTCGAACATCCCAATCGACAACGAATTTCCGCGCCAGCCGGCGCAGTCCGGGAATATGGTTCAATACGCGATAGAAAAGCCCTTCGGGCACACCGGCTTTACCGGACGGAATTACGGTTGTCCGCAGAAAGGCGTCGGTTCGCACGGGAATAGTCCACCGCGGAGAACCGGCTGCACACCGGACCTCTCTTTGCGCCTTGCGCGGCAGAGTATCGATTATGGCAAGCCCCATCCCGTGAAGCCGCCTGGAGTGGCCCGTAGAATCGCTGCCTATGCGCGACTGGAGCGGACCCTTCCTGTAATAATGCTGCAGCGAGGCGATATTCCGCAGGATCTCATGGAACTTGGCAATTCTTTCCGGACTGTGCTCATTGGAAGATTCCATCCGCTGGATGATCCCGCGGATATGCTTTTTGAGCGCAATGATGTTGCCGTCATTTATCGCGTGTTGCAGTTCGTTTATTTCGTGATGATGGGTGACCTTCCCGAGCGTATAGTCCTTGAGGTTGAAGATTTCGAGATGGCTTACGGCGCCCTGGCACTGGAAAAGGAGTTCCAGGACATCTTCGGCCTTGAGATTGCTCAGGTTCAGAGTAATCCGGTAGCCGGAATGGAGCTGGGTAAGGCGATCGAGCAGGTCGCACGGGTTGAGCCTGAGCAGGTCTGGAACGTCCTCATCGGCGCGGGGCACATGCGGGTCGGGAATTTCTGCGTTTTGCGCCGGACGCAGGTAACGCTCGACGAGCGCTTCCGAGTCGAGGTGATTCATCTCGTCAACGAAAGCGGCGATCTTTTTCCGTTCCGCGAAATCGGATTTTTCGAAATCCTCTCTGAGTTCCAGCACCCTTTCCTGCATGGCCGGGAGCAGGTGGTTGTGAATGAACTTGGCCAGGTGGAGGATCGAAGCCTGGCCTTCTCCCACGAACGACAGGAACTTTGCCTTCTCCAGGGGCTTCAGGTCCAGCCCGTATTTTTCATTTATGTCAAGGCGGTGTTTTCGGTTAAACGCCTCAAGAATTGCAAAGACGTATTTCTGCTGGTATTCGGATACCTTTCGGCCCTCTTCCATGAACGAGGTGATACGGGGATCCTCGAGGAAAGAGAGAAAATCTTTGGCATCCGAAAAACCGCGAGGGACGTAAAAGAGCTGGATATACCGGTCATAAAACCTGGCGGAAAATTCCACCCCGATCCGGACCTTTATCCCCATGATATCGGCTGCTTCCAGAAGCTCTTCGGCGGCTCCCGAAGAAACATGGTTGTAGTAAATGACAGTCAGCAGCCTGATGCCCTTGATCCAGGCATCCATGATCAGGTGCGATGGAGACTTGCGCCCTTTGGTGTTCGAGTCGTGGACATGATCGTCGAAGGAAATCTGGTTCCACTCCTCGGGCATTTCGAGCAGATGGTAGCGGCGCAAAAGCGAGCGGATAATTCGAGGCTTGCCGGTCGCGGCGGAACGAAAATCATGGGCAAGTTCCAACTGCCGGACCTTGTTCTCCCGGGTCCGAACCAGTTCCTTCATGATCTCCAGGAGCACCCGCGCCGTGTTTTTCTGCATCGGGCCCTCGCCGCTGTGCATGACTTCGTCACGCAGACAACGAAGAGCCGTCAGGCGGTCGTCGGCCTTCCCGACTTCGAGAGATTCCAGCAGGCGGACGGCGGCATAAGCGATCCGGAGCCCGCGCGAGGCGGCCAGTTCCTTTATTCCACGTGGATGGAGATACGGGTACAGAAGGTTCTTGAGGTATATGAAGGACTCATTATGGTCGAGTACGTCATTTACGATGCTGAGGAGCTCGTAATCCCGCGGGTCAAAAAGGATTCCGGGAATTCCATTACCCATGGCGAACCGTTTCCCATCCTCTGCGGCGGACTGCATCCCGGCCTGAAGGCAGGTACGGGGCAGCCGGCGTTACGTCTGCGACCATAGCCGAAATATATTTACGGAGAAATTTCCCCGGCAACCGAACCATCGCGGTCCGATCGCTCTCAATGCCGAGAATATGAAGTGGAGTAACCTTTTCATTCATATATCGTTGTTTTCGGGCAATTCAGTCAAACTAATAAATATTATGCGTCCCATGACAAAAAGTTATTATTTAATGAAAACAGTTTACCACCGATTTTTCAAAGATGTAGTTGAAAAACTATGGGGAAATAAAAAATCCAAGAATCAGTCCTGCTTTGATTCTTGGCCGTCGACTTCAAATCATGGAAACATCTGCAGAGGACGAACAGCTCCGACCAAGAAATTTGAACATTTTACAAGATATGGAATGCATTCTATCATTTTAGCTAAAAAACGCGATAAGAATCTCGCAGAAGGCGAAGAGCAGACAAGAATGGAGCAACACGAGAAATATTCTTTATGATGATGAGCTTCGATTGCAGAGGAATCCTTTATTTAGCCCTCCTCAGGAACAACCTCAAACCGCTGGTTCCCAAGCAAGGAGCTTGGGAACCAGCGGTTCATGTCGGGCTTGACATTAAAATAGCGCAATGATAGCAGAATATGCGTTCATTTCCGCTTGGATCCGGGGTGGACTGAGACGGAACGACAGCAGGACGCGGCAGGTACGATTGCCGGCGGGAAAACCTTTGCTGTTGTCGAAAAGCCTTCCGGACTTGGCGTCCTGAAGGCTTTTGCATTGTTAACTCACGATTGCAGGGAGCTGAAAGATGCGCGTCATCGAAAGTGTAGCCGAGATGCAGCAATTGGCCGACACCTGGAGAGCCGGTGGGGAGCGGATTGCGTTGGTGCCGACAATGGGATTTCTGCACAATGGCCATCTGGACCTTATGCGTACCGCCCGCCAACTGGGAACCAAACTCGTTATCTCGATATTCGTAAATCCGGCACAATTTGCCCCGCACGAAGATTTCGACAGCTACCCCAGGGATCTGAAGCGTGATCTGGACCTGGCTGCGGAAGTGGGAGTGGATTTTGCCTTCGTTCCCCAGCGGGAAGACATGTATCCCGAAGGATATCAGACGTACGTAAATGTTGCCGACGTCAGCCGGAACCTGTGCGGTCAGAGCAGGCCGGTTTTCTTCCGGGGCGTCGCAACCGTAGTCATGAAGCTCTTTCACGTCGTAAAGCCTCACGCGGCCATTTTCGGCGAAAAGGATTTTCAGCAGCTGGTCACGATCCGGCGCATGGTGCGCGACATGAATATGGATATAGAGATCGTAGGGCATCCTATCGTGCGCGAAGAAGACGGACTGGCAATGAGCAGCCGCAATGCGTATCTCAAGCCGCAGGAACGGCCTATCGCGCAGCGGCTTAGCAAGTCTCTTCACGAAGCTCAGGCATTGGTCGATGCGGGCGAAAAGAATGCTGAAACCGTTCTGAACGCAGTAAAGGAACTTCTGAGCGCGGGAGGAGGATTGCAGATCGATTATGCGCAGATCTGCAACCCGGAAACCATCGAAGACGTACCCCGAATCGAAGGGCCGGTTCTGCTTGCGCTGGCTGCCTGGGTGGGTAAGACCCGACTTATCGACAACTGTATTTTGAAACCGGCGGCATGAAATGGCTACAGCGGAACTCCTGACGATCGGAGACGAAATCCTGAGCGGGCATATTGTGAACACCAATGCCGCCTGGATGGGGAGAGAACTCAATGCAGTGGGCATTGCCGTCCGCCAGGCGACTTCGATCTCAGACGATCCGGACAGAATTATCTCCGCCCTGGCCGAAGCCCTCACCCGGGTTGACATTGTCCTGATCACGGGAGGTCTTGGACCGACCAAAGACGACGTCACCAGGAAGGCCCTTTGCGAATTTTTCGGAACGGGCCTGGTCTTCAACCAGGAAGTCTACGAAGATGTACTGCGGTATATAAAGCTGCGGGGAAATCCCGAAAACCCTCTTCACAGAATGCAGGCGATGGTTCCCGAGAGCTGCCGGGTTATCCGCAACTTATCGGGAACCGCACCGGGCATGTGGTTTGAAAAAGAAGGCGCCGTCATAGTCTCCATGCCCGGCGTCCCGGTCGAAATGAAAGCGATGATGCAAAGGGAGGTACTCCCGGGAATTCTCGCCCGCTTTTCCCCCGGGAACATTCTCTACAGGTCCGCCCTCGTTCATGGAATCTCCGAATCAAACCTCGCCATCAAAATAGCCGAGTGGGAAGCAAACCTTCCCAAAGCTGTCAAGCTCGCCTCACTTCCGCACGGCGGATACATCCACTTGCGCCTGAGCATGTCGGGCGAAGACGAAAGCGAGTTGTCACGGCTTGCCGATGCTGAAATGGAAAAGCTCAAGGGTATTGCGGGAGAGTTTATATACGATTTCAGCGACAGTACCCCCGAACAGCTCATGGGAAGACTGCTGACCGGCAAAAGCATGACTCTCGCCTCGATCGAGTGCGCTCCCGGAGGAACATTGGCATCCAGGCTCACGGCGGAGCCAGGCGGTCCTAATTGGCTCGATGCATCGCTTGTTGCCGACCCGGGCCATATCGGCAAGATTACCGGAATGGAGTCGGCATTCGACGGAATCGACCCGGCAAGCCGCGCATTCACGGAACTCGCGGCAGCCGGATTTCGCGACCGCATTGGCTCCGATCTGGCAATCGCCGTCGGGAAAATATCCGAGATGACGACCGAAACCGGCAGAATCGAACGCCGCATCTGGACTGCCGTGGCCTCAGCCGCGGGCATCGCATCCGAAAGCTTCTCCGTCCTGTCTTATCATATCGACAAGGTTTTGTTCTCCGTAATCAGGCTCCTACGCAGCCTGTAGCCATTGCCGGAGGAGTGTTCGATAAGCCGGGCGGTATTCGTGGAAACAGGAACAGAGTGCCGAATATTGTTCGCGTGTCCGAGAGATCCTTGACAGAAGTCGAAGAGAGAGCGGCTCCCGGGGAGGCATCATGTTTGAGGTGATAGTTGGCCCATGTCAATTCATTCTCTTGTCGTTCTGCTTTATGCTGCTGGCCAGAGACAAAAGGTTTAACGAAAAATTGGCAGCCTTCCATGGCGAGATATTTGCAACTAAAGCGGCCAAAAATATTTATCGAGCATCATTGATCATGCTTGTATCATCGTTGTGCTGGCTTGTTTCATACGTGTTTTTTTGAGCATTTCGAGCGCACCGGCATAAGCAGGAATACGGGCTCACCGGATATTCAATCTTGTAATACGTTTTGAGTTGGGTAGTTCAGGTGGTAATGGAAAAACAGAGAGAAATTGTCGCAAGGGAAGAAGAGAGGATCCGGTATATCGTCGGTGAGATGCGCGCGACGCTTGCCGTCGAAGAAGAGGACCGTCAAAAAAAGGACAGGGAGATAGCCGACCTGCGGGCCCAGAAGCTGGAGGCCACCGGCTGGAGAGAAAAACGCGAAATAGACGACCTCATCAAACGTTCCCGCGAGCAGTACGGCATGAGGCAATTTCAGGGCGGGAATATATTGAGCCAGCCCTATTTCGGAATCCTGGAACTCGATGACGACGACCTGGGAAAGATCGGCTACTGCCTTGGCAAGCAGTCATTCTTCGACAGGCGCAGCAAAGCCCTTGTCGTAGATTGGCGCGAAGCTCCGATTTCGCGTTTCTACTATGAATATGAAGCAGGCGAATTCTACGAGGAGGACATCCGCGGGAAAGAACGCTCGGGGGTCGTAAAGACCAAAAGGCAGGTGGATACCGCGGGGAGCGAACTCAGGAAGATAATCGAAAAAGGCGTGACGCTTATCCGCAGGGAAGACGGATCCTGGAACCGGGGCGGCGACAGCCTCGGCGGCGCGGTTGCACGAAAAGAGGAAAAGGACGATCACCGCCTGCCTGAAATCACGGCCCTCATCAGCCCGGACCAGTTCCGCGCCATCACCCATCCGGAGTCGAGCACCGTCCTGCTCCAGGGCGGGGCCGGCAGCGGGAAGACCACCGTGGGCCTGCATCGGATTGCCTATCTGTGCTACCAGGAAAAGGAACGGTTCAAGCCGGACCGGATCCTGGTGGTGATGTTCAACCGCTCGCTCCAGAACTATATTGCCCGCGTTCTGCCCCAGTTGGGAATCGGATCGGGCGTTCAGGTCGAAACCTATCACGGTTGGGCCAACAAGATTTTTCGTTCCGCAAGGATGCGGATCGAGTATTCCGACAAGACGCCTCCAGGCGTGGTGCGCCTGAAAAAACATCCTCTCATTCTCGAACTGATTAACCGGTACCTCGAAGGTTTGATGAAGAAATCCTGCGGCTGGCTCCTCGACAAACCGGATGCTCAATCCGCGGAGGACCTGCTGAAGGCGCAATCGGCTCCGGACTCCAAAATGGAGTTCAAGGATTTCCTGCATCTGCTCAACACGCATGCCGGGAAGCACGAGACCCGCCTTCTGGAACGTCTCGAAAGGCACATGACCGATCTCTACGAGGTCCTGACGGATCGCGCTCTTCTCGAAACGACCTTTGCAAAAGATCCCGGCGTAAAACCGGAAGACCTCGATCACCTAGTAACCCGGCAAGTCAGGCTCCGCAACCGGAACCAGATCGACTTCGCGGACGCGGGCATACTTCTTCTCCTCATGCAGCGAAAAGGATTCGCTGTTGCCCGGCCCGACTATGCGCATGTCATGGTCGACGAAGCCCAGGACCTGAGCGAAGTCGAACTCACCACGCTTCTCCATGCGGCCGACAAACGCCAGTCCGTAACCATTTGCGGCGACATGGCCCAGCGAATAAAAGACGAAGTTTCCTTCAATTCACGTGAAGGCTTCGCAGGTCTCATTCGATCCCAGCAGAAGAGTTCGGGCGCAGAAAATCTCCGGGCGGACAACCTGGTCGTCGGCTTCAGGGCAACCCGCCCCATCATGGAACTCGCCTGGCACATTCTCGGCCAAAAACCGTCCATGACGGTTCCGCGTGACGGAGAACCTGTGCGGATAATCAGGACTCAACGATACGAAGAGAGCATCGCGGAAACAAAGAAGATCCTGGTCGATTACTTCGAGAAGCGTCCCAAGGCCCTGGTCGCCCTGGTCTGCCGCTTCAAAGCCGACGCAGACCGCGTATTCGCGGATCTTAAGGCTGCCGGCGTCCCGAACCTGCGCAGGCACGAGCGGGACGATTTTTCATTCAATCCGGGGATCGTTGTCACCAACGCCCACCAGGTAAAAGGCCTCGAGTTTACGGCAGTTGTCGTGTTCAATCCAGGCACAAACCTCTATCGCGACGATCCCGCAAACCGCATGCTCCTCCACGTGGTGGCCACCCGCGCGTCCGACCATTTGTGGATTGTGGGGCATGAGCAAATGGCGTATGGGATAGGGCCGGTAGAGAGTGAACAGT
>JAEZHY010000195.1 GCA_023416335.1 Pseudomonadota bacterium
GGGCTAACGTCTTCACCGTGGAGATGCTCTCCGAGTCGGTCAAATCGCTTAACGCATTGCGGGAACTTTCGGAGGAGGATTTCCTGCTCTTCTTTGAGCCCCCTTCGATCGATGACCGTATCGTCAACCAGTTTGCGTTCTTTTCCATGATGTCGGACCCGGAAGCGGTTGCAGACGACTGGATAGCGGCCAGGGAGGCGACCGCCCGAAAACTGATCATTCCGGCCCGACTGAAGTGGGAAATCCGTGACAAACTCGATCAGGCCAATATTACTGAAAGGGTCCTCTTTCCGGGACTCGACGGGTTGAGCCGCTGGCTCAAAAGACACTACAGCCCGCGGTACGAAAACGATTTGCGGCCGGTCCCGTTCAGCCGTGGTTTTGTCTTGCTGCACGACAGATCGAAGAAGGTTTCGAATGAATGATTCCGTGCTGCAGGCACCGGCCATTTTTTGAGGAGTTCGATTGTGGAAAAAATCAAAAACATAGCGATCGTGGCTCATGACAACTGCAAGCCCGACCTGTTGGAATGGATCGAATGGAATTGCAGGGGGCTTGCCGCGCATAAGCTTATCTGTACCGGGACGACCGGCAAACTTGTCGAACAGGCGCTCAGGGAGAAACTTCAGGCCTGTGGCGAATATCGCGAAGATTTTGAAGTCTGCAGACTCCGTTCGGGACCGCTCGGCGGAGATCAGCAACTCGGAGCGATGATTGCGGAAGGAAAAGTGGATTGTGTCATCTTCTTCTGGGACCCCATGCAGCCCCATCCGCATGACGTCGATGTGAAGGCGCTCCTGAGAATCGCCGTCGTCTACAACATTCCCATTGCCTGCAACCGGTCCACTGCGGACTTCCTCATTTCATCCCCGCTCATGAATGAAGAATACCAACCGATTGCAAAAGACTATTCGGAATATCTCAATCGCAACATTCGGCGTTGATGCAGGCAGATCGAACCGGGGAAAGGGGGGTTAGCCCTGGGTGATCCGGATCAGCAAGGGCCCTGAGTCAAGTGCGACGATTTCAATCCCTGCCTCGTCTTCCTTCATCCGGTTCAGCCACTGTCGAATGCGGGATGAACGTGAAGACTTGCGCCGGTTCAGATTGTTCCCATGCAGGAAAACGATCGAATCCCTGTGCGAGTTCGCAATGACGCAGGTCAGGTCCAGCCGAACATTCCTGAACGGTCTGTCTCCATCCACAATGGCCATATCGATTTTGGGCAGGCGATGACGCTCGTATTCCGCGAAGAAATGCTCGACGGGCCAGTCGTAGCCGGTAACGATGTCTTCGACGCCGTGTAACTTGAAATGTTCCCCGACAGAGTCGTCGTGTGCCGCTCTGAGTCGATTGAGCAGTCTTTCGCCGATACGAAGAGATGGAGGCCGGATCAGGCTGAGGCTCCCCCCGCCGATTTCTCGCATTCCCTCAGCCACGCATATGGCGAAGTTCGCGAGTTCCTGGCCGATCACAACGACATGGTTCGGTTTGAGCGCTCGTACGTAGGAGTAATAAAGCGAACATTTTGCGGAATCGGAATTCCGGAGCGTGAGGGCGACCCGGGGATTACAGACTTCCGGGGCAGAATCATCGGTCGCGACACACTTGCCGATGCTGAATTCTTCATTCGCGGATTCTTGCAACACCATGGACACTTCCTGTCGATAAGGAATGAAACTTCCCCGAACAGCGGGGACCGCCTTTTAACTCTCATACCCTCTATCACGACTTTGTTACAAAAAGGTTTCAAACAGGTTACTTCTTGATGAACTTCCGTGCGTTCCTCGGTGTATCCGGCCGGCTTCGGCAAAAAGGAGGGGGTGGTTACTTTCGATGGGGCGTATTCTTCACCTTGAATCCGGACACGGCAGACCGGACGGTGCGGGCAATCCGAAGGCGGTATGCACGATTCCGGAGAAGCATTTCTTCCGAGCGGTTCCTGATGATGCCGCATTCCAGGAGCACTGCCGGGCATGCGGCATCCTTGAGCACGACCAGCCCGTCGAATCGATACACCCCGACGCGCGCGTCGATGGGCTCCTTTCCTTCACCCTGCATCATCTCGGCATGATGTGCGGATGCCGGGAACCCGGAATCGCGCATTGCTTTTCCCAGCCGGAGAGCAAAAGAGCGGCTTGCTTCGGCGCGGTTGTTTTTGTCGGAAACGAAAATGGAAAATCCGAAGTACTTGTCGCAAAATTGAGCCGGTGCGCCTTTGTACGTCCAGTTGGTGAGATATCCCGGCCGAACCGAGTCATGGTGGATGGAAATGAGAAGATCGGGGTGGGCCGAGTTGACGAGTTCGGCCCTTCTTTGAAGAGTTATATCCTCGCCTTCGGGGTTTATGATCACGGATTCGATCCTGCGGTCCCTGCGCAGCTCCCGAATCACAGCGAAAGCCATTTTCCGGTTGAATTCGTATTCCGGCTTACTTCTCGCGCTCGGCGCGCCCTTTGATTCCGGCGAATGGCCGATGTCCACGGCAACTCTCAGCGTCTTCCCCGCACGGGCGGGAAGCGGGATCATGAGAGCGGCCGCCAGGACCAGGACTATCAGAATTTTGCTCACTTCCGGTCTTCCCGTGCAGGTTTGGAAGATTTCTTCGCGTGGATGGGGCGATCGTACTTCAGCGTGTCCCCGGGCCGAATTTCGTAGCATTGAGGCGCCGATACCGGGGTTCCCGTGGCGAGCAGCTCGCTGACGGTCGTGAATTCGTAGCCCTGGCTTCTTAGTTTCGGGATGATTTCCCGCATTGCTCCCAGGGTGCCGTGCCCCTTCCCGTTGGCATGGAAGATCATGATGGCCCCGGGTTTTACCTGTGCCATAACGATTTGGACGATCATACGGGATGTCCGGTCTGGAGCGGGATCGCCGGATACGACGCTCCACTGGATCGCAGGCATGTTCAGCGAAGCGAGGAGGGACAGCGACTCGCTCGTGCATGCCCCATAGGGGAACCTGAAAAGGCGCGGATACTCGGGCACGGCGGCAATTGCTCCCGATGGCCCTTCGCTTCCAAGCCTCGACGCAAGGGTGTCGCGGATCGACCTGTACTGCTGCTGGGTCAGGAGCACCTGGTTCCTGGCTTCCTCCATGTTGATGTTCCGGAAATTCGCATGGCCCCAGCTGTGATTGCCGATTTCGAAAAGAGGTTGCAGCATCAGTTCCATCGTCTCTTCCGGGTGGGAGCGCATCCATTTCCCGCCGGCAAAGAATGTGGCCTTTACGCGATTATCCGCGAGGAAGGAGACCAGTTCCCTGTCGAACCCGGCGGTTTCCCGAGGGGCCTCACATAGGTCGAACGTCAGGGCAACCAATTTTCTGCCCTGCGCGACCTGGACTTCGCGGATGGAAACTCCAAGTTCCTCGGGAGGCGATAAAACCGTCGGAATTTCGGCATCCGCGAACAGAAGCGGAACCGCAGTGAAAAGAAGGACAGTGGCGAAAAAAATAATTTTGCGAAGCACTGTGTAATCCCTTGCACCCGAATTAGAAGCTGTTAAAACGGAACTCATATAGCCTTTTTCGGTCCGCTTATAAAAGAGGAACAGGATGAAAAAAATCGGGCAGACTGGTTTTTCGGTTTCTCCCCTCCACCGCAGAGATGTAGATGAAATCAGCCGAAAGGTTGCATCGATGGATCCCTGGCTGACGCTCGGATACAGGCAGGAGGCTCTCGCCTATTACCTTCTGCACGCCGATCCCGCGCTGAAACGTTTTTCCATTTCTTCCGGGCAGGGAGTAGCCGGTGTCCTGTCGGTGAGATACCCGTGGCTTTTCGGGCCCTTTATCGAATTGTTGGCCCTGTTCGACGGCTACCGGGGACAGGGACTGGGACGACGCCTTATCGAATGGACTTGTAGCCAGTTCGAATCGTCCAATGTATGGGCCACGGTTTCCTCCTTCAATCAGGAAGCTCAGAAGTTCTATACTCGCGTGGGCTTCGAAAAGACAGCACTTCTCGATGACCTCATAATGCCCGGGTGGGACGAAATCCTTCTTCGCAAAAGGACCCGCAAGGCGGATTCAGCTGGTAAATAAAAACTCTTCTCGATCACGATGTGAAACTCCCGTTCCCGTTATGTTGAGGCACGGTTTCCTGACCGTGCCGGCCTGGAACGTAAATGGTTGTAAACCGGAATGACGAAGCCGGGTTCTGCCGGCTGTTCCAGGCTGCAGCGATGATTTTGAGGCGTAGGATGGGTGACGACCCATCGTTTTTCGGAACGCCTGCGAATGATTGGCCGGAGAGGCATAGGCCGGTGCCTGGAAACATAGGAAAGTTGTCATACGAAAAAAGTCGAATTCGACGGCCCCTGAGCTTCCCGGCGGCTGAGAGGGGAAACGAGCCTCAAAAAACGATGGGTTCCCGCTTCGCTCCCACCCATCCTACGGCCCTTTCGGGTTGGCGCCCGTCTCTCACAATGGAGGTGTGGCGCCGCAGGCTCTTACGTTGCCTGCTGTCCTACGTCCCCTGAAGGCACCGCTCCCACGGGGCACAAAAAATGTGTCGTGACGGAACAAAAAAAGAGGACCGGAAAACCGGTCCTCTTTCTAAAAAAAACGGCCGGTTGGGTTACCGGCCCCTTTTCAACATGAAAAACGAAACTACTTCTTCATGTGTTTCTTGAAGATGGACTCGCACTTGTCAGCGGCTGCTTCAGCTCTGCGAGCGGCATTTTCAGCTCTCATTGCGGCAGCTTCGGCTGCTCTGGCGCTGGCTGTGCACTGCTGTTCAATAGCTTGAGCCTTATCCATAGCTGCCTGGCAAAGTTCCGTACACTTCTTGGCATCCTGGGAGCAGGCGCAACCAGAAATTGTGGTGAAAGCCAATGCTACAACAAACAAAACTGCCACTATTCTTTTCATACTCTTTCCTCCTTAAACCTACAATTAGATTCCTGCCTGAAGATGATTTTAAAACCCTCCTTAAACACTAACGAAAAACCCACCTCCTCTCGTTTCCAAAATTCGCCAAATTCAACTTTTGCAGTGTTTTAGACCAGCTAGCGGCCTTCAGAAAAAAACGCGTAAATGCTACGCTACCTAATCTACAAAATCAAGAAATTTTTCGACGGAACCTTACCCGATAAGCAATCGGCGAAACACCTACTCCTGAGTCAATTCCGCCACCTTAAGAGAGTCGTCGTTCGACGAGAGCCGCGTAACGTCTGTCGGGACGCCGTTTTGCAGGGCGATCGCCACGATATACTTGTTGTGGTCCACGTTCTTTGCAAAGGGATATTGGGTCAGTTTGTCGTAGGCATATTTCGTATAGTCCGGCATCTTCTTATATACGTCCGGATGAGCTTCCACATATATATGCCCATTTTTCTGGCCGAATTTCACCGGTTCGTAGATGACCTCGAGTTTCGTCCCGACTGGAACCTGCGGGTAGAGGATGCGAATGTGTTCCGGATAGCACCGGATGCAGCCGTGGCTAACCAGGCGGCCGACGCCCCAGGGCATCGCCGTGCCGTGCACACCGTATGCGCCGGCCGAGAATTTCATCATGAACTCGCCGAGCGGGTTCTCAGGACCGGGAGGCATAACGGCCATACCATACTTCTCCTGCAGGGAGGTCGGAATGTACCATGCCGGATTGGGTCTCTTTTCCACAATGGACCACGACCCGAGAGGACTTTCCCACCCCTCGTCGCCGATACCGATGGGGTACGTTTGCACTGTCGAACTGCTCCGGTCGAAAAAGTAAAGTCTCAGTTCCGGAATGTTTATGACCAGCTGCTGGTGCTGCGTGGGAGGCAGCACCCAGAAGGTCGGCAGAAAGATTCGCTTGCCCCTTGGAGGAATCCACGCATCCATCTTCGGAAAAAGCAGGTCAAGCGAGTTATAGCCGAGGCCGTTGCGCCTCGCGATGTCAAGGAGTGTGTCCTTTTGACCTATACTGTACGTCCTTGGTGCCCCGATCACAGTCAGATCCGGCAATCTATATTCGAATTTCTGAACCGTGGCTGTGAATGTCTCTTCATCGGCGGCAAAGGAGAACGAAGAAAATAAAAGAGAGAGCATGAGGACGAAAAGGATCCCCAGAGTTCTTTTCAATTTCATTGGCTTTTTCCCTGTCTTGACAAAAATCTGTAATTTGCCCCGCGCAAACGAGAGTACAATAGAGATTCTCGAATTTCAGATCAAGTTCTTTTTGATCCCGAATCGGTTGCGCGTCAAGCACAAAGTGCCCTCGCCGCGGGGTGAGAGGAAAAGCCGCTCTGCTCCTCATTCCAAAAAATTGTCTGCGATCTTTCCTTTGCCGGTCAAAATGCCTACTTTTTTGAATATATTTGGGCCTGTTTGTGGCAGAATTGAGGGAATTCCCAGCTCTTGGATCACTTCAGGCCAGAGTTGCAGCAATGATAAATATCGTAAAGCGGCTTGTACAGATGAGCCGCACAGAATTTGGAACCAGCGATCCTAATTGGAGGGAAGAATGAACAAAATGAAAGCGGAAAAGCGCCCTGAAAATGTGAAAAAGAAATTCCCCGGCAGCCTGGCCCCCCTGGTTAACGGGAGGGCGCTGATACAAGCGGCCAGGAAAAAGAAGTCCATGATTATGGCGACAAATATTCGGTGCAGGCTGCCGGTCGAAGGTATAGTTCTCGCCTCGATGGCTTCCAGGGCGCCGGTGATGTACGAAATAGCCAAGTCCGAATTGGGCTATACCGAGTTCACTCCGCAGACGTTTGCCGAATTCATTGTTGAAGAAAATGAGCGCCTGGGAAATACCGAGGTCCCGTTTGCGATCCACGGGGATCACATTACGGTGAAAAAGCCTGAAGAGGTCGAATCGGTTGCAAAGCTGATTGCGCAGGAGATGGAAGCCGGGTTTACTTCCTTTGCTATTGACGCATCGCACATGGAAAACGAAAAGAACCTTGCCGCCACTTCGGAGCTGGCAAAGCCGATCGTTGCGGCGAACCTGAACCTCGAGGTGGAACTCGGGGAAATCGGAGCGAAAAGCGGCAGCTCGGAGGGTTTCACTCAGCCCGAAGAGGCCAAATGGTTCATAGGCGAACTCGCGAAAAAGGGGATAACCCCAAATCTGCTCGCCATTAACAACGGCTCGATCCACGGCACCTACTTCGGCACTTCCCAGGAAGGCATCCAGCTCGAACTCACCCGGTCGATCTGGGATGCAATCCAGTCGTGGGGCGTCGATATCGCTCAGCACGGCATCACCGGCACCTCGCTCGACAAAATCTCATCGTTCATCGAATATGGGATCAGAAAAGGAAACGTGGGAACGCTCTGGCAGAACCTTTCGTTCGGCCTCGCCATGAATCAGAACGGCAACGCGATCACGACCGGAGACAAGCAGTACATCAAGAGGCCCTATCGCGGAATCCCGGACGAACTCTGGGAAGAGATGATGAAGTGGGCTGCCGAAACCAACAACACCGGCGGTAACATCAAGGCTGCCAACAAGCCGTTTGCCCCGGTCTTCAATGCCCTGCCGCTTCAGTACAAGAAACGCACCACAGAACACGTCTACGAAGAGGCTATCCGGCTGTTTGAAGCGACGCACTCCATCGGCCTTTCCGATGTAGTGTGGGAATTCCTGTAGTCGCAAGGTATCCTGAGACGATCCGGAACGACTTCAGATTTCTCCGAACGAACGTACGGGGAGGCCCTGACCGGCCTCCCCGTATTCCTTTCGCCCCTCCCTGCAAAACCAAGGTTCCCGGAATTGCTGGGCTGGTTGAATTAGTGAAACTTTTCCCGCATTTTGCTCCGCTTTTGTTCAACCCGCTTGCGCGGTAATCGATTATCTGCTATTCACTTGCAATCGACTGATTATGTTCACTAATGCTCTGCCGAAAAAGAGCATTTCCCGTTGCCTGTCGGCAAAACTGACCCTGCAATAGAGCGGGTTATCCGGAGAATTTCCATGAAAGAAGCATGAGTCTGCAAAATGATCTGAAACCTGAAGGGGACCTTCATGAGCGAGCGGACCGGACAACAGCCTCTTCCTGGCGATGAACGCTACAGGTTGATCTTCGAAAACGCGCCCCTGGGACTGATTCAGTGTGACCGAAAAGGTAATATCGTAGAGTGTAACCCCCAATTTTTAGAGATAGTCGGCGCATCCAGAGAGGAAGTCATCGGATTCAATATGCTCGATTCCCCGGCGGATGAGTCCATGCGAGCGGCGTTGCTGGATTCGCTTTCGGGAAAAACGGGACGCTATGACGGCGAGTACCTCTCCGTCACAGGAAAGAGGAAAGCCCGGATCAAGGCCAGATACCAGGGCATCAAGTCGGAGGACGGGAGATGGTGCGGTGCCGTTGGGGCGTTTGAGGAATTGGCCGACCGGCGACTTCCCAGGAGAAGGGCGGAAGGAGCCGTGCCCAAGTTCGCCGGTGCGCTCTCCATGGCGGCATCGGCACTTCGAGGTTGCAGGGTGGAGGCGCCGGCGGCGGACGATCTGCTCCAGACCGCTCTGGCGCAATGTGCGAACGAGGGGCTCAGCATTTTTCGCAAGATCGATGAACCGCCTTTCCTCAAATTCACTGCATGGAACGACCGGATGGTCGAGATTACCGGATATACGATCGATGAAATAAACGGTGGGGGGTGGTGCCGGAGCCTCTTTCCGGACGAGGAATCCCGGAGCCTGGCAATGGACCGGATGGCAAGAGCGGCGGAAGGGGAAAATATGGCCGGTGAAGAGTGGGAGATCACCCGGCCGGATCGCGAAAAGAGAATCCTGCGGATTTCGACAAGCGTTCTGCCTGCCGGCGGCGGAAAATCTCAGGTACTGGCGCTGATGTACGATGTTACCGGCCAGAAATCTCCCAGAGCGGAGTTGACCAGGTTTCGACAGCATCTCGAGATCCTGGTTTCACAGCAGACGGCCGAATTGAGGAAAACCAACCAGTTGCTGCAGCTGGAAATGAGCGAGAGAAAACGCGCAAACCAGGCTTTGGCCAAAGCCAATCAAAAATTGCAGGACATCATCGATTTCCTCCCGGACGCGACCTTCGTCATCGATCAGGCGAAGAAGGTGATTGCCTGGAATCGTGCAATCGAAGAGATGACCGGTGTGAAAAAGGAGGAGATCCATGGACAGGGCGATCACGTCTATGCGATCCCCTTCTATGGAAAAAGAAGGCCGCTTCTGATCGATATGGTCATGGACCCGGCCATCGAAAACCAGGGGTGGTACATAAACGTTGAACGAAGCGAAAGCGTTATTCAGGCCGAGACCTGCGTTCCTGAATTCAACAGCAGGCAGGGCGCCTATCTCTGGGGTACCGCCTCTCTTCTCTTCGATAAGGAAAAGAAAGTGATAGGGGCCATCCAGTCGATCCGGGACATCTCGGACCGGAAGAAGGCCGAGCATGAACTGCGCCTGAGCGAGGAACGTTTCCGGGCAATCTTTGAGTCCGCCCAGGAATGCATATATCTGAAGGACCGCTCGTTCCGGTACGTCCTGGTGAACCCCGCGATGGCCAGGCAATTCAGGGTCCCTCCCTCGGAACTGGTCGGAAAGACGGCCGTCGAACTTTTCGGAGAAAAAGCCGGGAAACGTGCGACGGAGTACGATACCCGGGTTTTTGCAGGCGAGATCATAGACAGGGAACATACACGGCCCGTGCGCGGCAGGGACAGGACATTTCACATCATAAAGGTACCGATTCGGGATCAAACCGGCGAGATTATCGGCATGTGCGGGATCGCCCGGGATATCACCGAGCGAAAGCAGATGGAAAGAAAGCTCCATGAGGCTTTGAACTTCCTCCAGACGCTCATGGAAACGATTCCTGCCCCGATCTTCTACAAGAACACGGCAGGCCGCTACCTTGGGTGCAACCGGGCATTCGAGGACTATCTGGGGATCGGACGGGAAGGGATAATAGGAAAGACCGTCTATGAGGTCGCCCCGGCGGAGGTGGCCGAGATCTATGCCTCAACGGATACCGCCCTGCTCGAAGCAACAGGGGTCCAGTTCTATGAAGCGCCGGTTCCTTACGCGGACGGCAGCCGGCGGGATGTCATTTTCTCCAAATCGACTTTCAAGGATGCATCGGGCGCCCTGGCGGGAATTGTCGGCGTCATGACCGACATTTCCGAGCGAAAGCGAGCCGAAGAGCGATTCCAGCGGATGGTGGAACTCTCTCCCTTTCCCATCTCCATCATTGACCCGACGGGGAGGTATCTCTACCTCAATGAAAAATTCACCCAGCTCTTCGGCTACACGCTGGAGGACATTCCCAATGGAAAAGAATGGTTTCGGAAGGCGTTTCCGGACGGGCAGCGGCGCAACCTTGCCCTATCCTACTGGATATCCGATCTCGAAGGTTCCGGCTTGCGGGAAGAGCCGCGCTATTTCAGCGTCCAATGCAAGGACGGAACGACCCGCGAGGTCCTTTTTAGACCGGCTACCATAGGCGGGGGAGTGCATTTCATTACCTACGAGGACCTGACCGAACTCAAACGCGCTCAGAGGACCCTTCTCAAGAGCGAAGAGCGGTATCGCATGCTCTTCGATCATTCCCCGCTGGGGATCGTCCATTTCGACCAGAATGGAATAATCGTGGATTGCAACAGGAGGGTCGTAGAGATAGTCGGCAGTTCGCGGGAAGCCCTTATTGGTTTCAACATGCACAAGTCGGTTGCAGACGAACAGATGCTCGCTGCAATCAATTCGGCGCTGCATACCGGAATCGGCTACTATGAGGGGGATTACCTTTCGGTAACGGGAGGCAAGACCACCCCGGTACGCGCACACTTCGGAACTATTCTATCCGAGTGCGGCGAGTTCCTGGGGGGACTATGCATCATGGAAGATGTTTCCGACAGGAAACGGGCAGAGGAAGACCTGCGGGAGAGCGAGAGGAAATTCCGGCTCATGGCGGAATCCATTCAGGACGTGTTCTGGATGGGCACACCGGATCTCGAGAAAATATTCTACATCAATCCGGCGTTTGAGAAAGTCTGGGGAAGGACCCGCCACGCCCTGTATTCGACCCCCCGCCTCTTTATCGAAAGTGCGCACCCGGAAGAAAGGGACCGACTCCTCTGCGGATTGAAGAAACTGGCGGAAGCGGAAGAATTCGACGCCGAATACCGGATCGTCCAACCAGACGGCTCGGTCCGCTGGGTCCGCAACAGGGCTTTTCCGATTCGCAATGGCCAGGGCCGGCCGACTCTGGCTACCGGTGTTGCAAGAGATGTAACGGACAGAAAGCTCGCTGAAGATGCACTACGGCAATCGGAACGAGAGCTTCGGTTCCTTTCCTCGCGCCTCCTCGGTGCCCAGGAAGAGGAACGCAAAAGGGTGGCCGGCGAACTGCACGACAGCCTGGGATCGTCTCTGACGGCGATCAAAATAAGTCTCGAAAATGCCCGGTGGCGGATGGCCGGTAATGAATCAAACCCTTCGATACTGGAAAATTCGATATCCCTGACCCGGCTCGCGATTGAAGAGGTCCGGAGGATCATCATGGACCTGAGACCGAGCATGCTCGACGATCTGGGGCTCATTCCGGCAGTGGAATGGTTTTGCAGGCAGTTCAAGTCCGTCTATTCGCATATCCGGATCAGCAGGACCCTGAAAGTCGAAGAGAAAAAGGTGCCGGATGAACTCAAGACGGTAATTTTCCGGGTTGTGCAGGAAGCCCTTCATAACGTGGCAAAGCACAGCAAAGCGAATTTTGTGAGAATTTCCCTGACCAGCGGAAAACACGGGTTGCGGCTTGCAATAGTCGATAAAGGGGAGGGCTTCGATGTCGGGGCCGCTTTCTCGACCGATAGTTATGGAAAAGGGTTGGGACTCACCAGCATGAAAGAACGGACGGAGTTTTCCGGAGGGTTTTTTTCGATCGACTCCGAAGTCGGAAAAGGAACGGCGATTCGGGCCCATTGGCCGATCGGCAAATGAACAGGTAATCGCCTTCTATCCGGTATTCAGCGTTTTCAACCATCGTTGCGGCACGGTTTCCTGACCGTGCCGCCATCGCTAAATGAGCGAGATGAACATTTCCGTGCGTTGAACACCCGAGGGCCGGCCCGGTCAGAACGAAAGCGCGTTGATAAAGGTCTCCTGGAATTTGGGATGGGCGGCCAGGTCGAGCACACGGGCGGATGCGGCGATCTCTTGCGCCTTTTCGAAGAAATTCTCGCGCATCAGCGCCAGCACCGCGCCTGCTCCGGCAGCGTTCCCCACTACCTCGATATCGTCTATGTCCATCTCCGGAAACATGCCGATCCGCAGAGCGTCGGCCCGATTAATGAAGCTTCCGAACGCTCCGGCGATGAGCAGTTTGCTGGGGCGGGAGATGCCGTTTTCGGCGCACAGGAGTTCTATTCCCGCCTGGAGTGCTCCCTTCGCCAGTTGGACCGCGCGAACGTCGGCCTGGGTAAAAGCTATGCTGCGCCCGGTTCCTGTCGCTTCGACTGGAACGATTTCGGCCTCCGGGATACCTCCTTCGCCGGCTTTCAGCCACGGAAAGCCGGAAGCCATTTCAAATCTTCCGCAATTTCGGATGGCGCCGGACCTGAGAAATTCGGCCACCGCGCTGATTACTCCGGAGCCGCAAATCCCGGCGGGAGCTTTGGGAGGGCCGCTCATGCGTTGAATTACCGAATATTCCAGGCGTCTAGTTTCCGGATCGATCCGTATGGAGTCGATCGCGCCGGAGGTAGCCTGCATGCCGTCGCGAATCGTCGCTCCCTCGAAGGCGGGACCCGTAGCGCAGGAAGTCGCCGAAAAGCCGCCTTCGGTGAACAGAATCACCTCGCCGTTCGTTCCGATGTCCACCAGCATCGTTCCCGGCCGGGCGTGGTCAAGATCGGCCGCAAGGGCTGCGCTTACGATGTCCGCCCCGAGATACCCGCTCATGAGCGGAAGGGTCCGCAGGCGGCAGCCCGGTCCGAAGTTGAGCCCGATTGTGGCCGCTCTGATGTCCATTGCCGCGGAGAATTTCGGCTCGTAAGGGTAGACGCCAATGGAGCAAGGGTCTTCGCCCAGGAGCATATGGAGCATAATGCTGTTGCCGACACACACAATTTCGGAAATCGATTCCGGTTCGATCCCGGCCTGCCGTGCCAATCCCCGAATAGCCCAGTCTATAGCTCCGACCGCCATTTTCCGGAGGCGCGTCAGCATGCCCATGTCCTGGCGGACGACGGTCAGTCTGCTGATGACATCGTCGCCAAAGATGGACTGGGGATTTCTGACCGAGGTGGATCCCGATATTCCGGAACCGGCGAGGTCGCAAAGGTAAACCGCTATCGTTGTGGTCCCCACGTCCACGGCTACTCCCCATCCGCTCTTTCCCGCCTGTGGGGCAGGTCCGGAGGATTCCAACTGCGGCAGCATCATGGGGAGTCCCTTTTGTACCACTTCTCTTGCAAGGCGGCTTTCGTCGGGAATTTCCAGCGAGACGGGTCCGAGGACCATTGCCCGGCATGCCAGCCGGTATCCTGCCGCCTGTTCCGCGGATTTGATTCTCTTTTCCTCTTCTCCGTCGAGAGGTGAGAGATTGGAGGGGAGGCCCTGGGCAACCCGAACCATACACTTGCCGCACCGGCCCCTTCCGCCGCAGTCGGAACGCAATAAAAGGCCTGCCTCGACCAGGCATTCCATAATCGTGGCGCCGATATGCGCCTCTATTTTACAGCCCTCCACGAGGATTTGTGTCTTATCCATTATCTCTTATCTCTCCCGCCGAGATGTGATTCTGTGTCGAGATCCTCAACGAAGGCAACATACCATTTTCGGAGAACAAAAGTCTTTCGAAACCGCGGAAAAATGGGGGAGCGAAGCGGGAACTTTAAGCAAAAGGATAATATTTCCCTGGGCGGGAACCAAGGGAAGCCGATTGGGTCGCCACAGGGACTTTAGTACCAATAATCGAGAATGGTGAAAAATGACGGAAAGGAGTCAGGTACTCCTTTTTCAAATACTCAGACCAAACGCGCGGCTCAGAAGCTCGGTGAAATAAACCACCTTCAGACCGTTCTCCCCCTTTGGCTTTGCCGAAGAGTTCCTCAGGGCCGCCTTGAGGTTGTAGTCGCACAGCGGACAACTGGTAACGATAATCTCGGCACCCGAGACGCCTGCGGCCTCAGTCAGCACGGAGGCCACCTGCATTGCTTCATTCGGATGGCTTGCCGTCTGAAAGGATGAGCAGCACTGGCTTTGCGCGGGGAATGCGACCGGTTTTGCACCAAGGGCTTCGAGCAGGTCCTGCAGGATTGTCGGATGCGCGGGAGAATCTATGGCTATCGCCGGGGGGCGCAGCAGCGTGCAGCCGTAATAAGCAGCAACCGGCATGCCTTCCAGCGGGGCTCTCACGCGCTCGCGAACGGCGTCCATTCCGATCTCGTCCCTAAGGAACTGCAGGAGATGCAAGACTTCCAGTTCGCCGTTGTAGTCTTCTTCTTCCTCGAAATAGCGATTGATCGTGCCCTTCCGTTCGTCGCCGTTCCGCATCAGGAGATTTGCCTTGGCGAGCGAGTTATAGCACATGGCGCAGGCGGTCACTACCCTGGATGCCCCTTCGTTTCTCATCCGAATCAGGTTTCGAACGGGTCCGAGAAGCCGGATGACATCGTCGTCGGCCAGGGCAGGGACCACGCCGCAGCAGGTCCAACGCGCAGGTTCCACGGTCTCCGCACCCAATGCCGCAAGAGATGCTTTTGCCGAGGCGTCCAGGCTTTTGGCCCGCGTCTTCAGAGTGCAACCCGGATAGTACATAACCTTCATAACAGCGCCCCCTGGCTTAACCGGTCCGGCCGGTTAAGCTGTATGTTTTCTGAAACACGCGACCAGTGCTATTTGAGGAAGATCGGCCAGCCGCTCCGGATCAACCCGGGAAGGTTCCACATGGTTGATGTTCCTGCGTTGCGTGAGCAGCCGGATTGCTTCCATGACCTTCGGTATGTCCACGCCGCGCGGACAGCGGACCAGGCATTCCGAACAGGCGGCGCAGATCCACGGCGTGTTGCCCGCGACTACCCGCTCCTCCATGCGGAGGCGGCTCATATAGATGATCTTTCGAGGACTCGTGTCCATATGATCGATCATGGGGCACACGGCGGTGCAGGTACCGCATTGATAGCATTTGAAGATGTCGACGCCGCTGGTCTTCATCAGCTTTCTTGCAAATGAATGATCGAAGGTCCGTTCGGATATCAGGATCACTGCTCAGACTCCTCAGGCTGCCCGGATTCTTTTGTCCTTTACTTTCCGCTCCGTGCCAAAGTCTTCTCCACCGGCACCGTTTTTCCTTCTGCTCCGGCGTACTCGTGCTTTTTCGTATCGATGTGCCTCATCGGCCGCATCGTTGTCTGCTCTTCATAGATGTGGGCGACCAGCCCCGGAATCCTTGCCATCATGAAGAACGCGTTTGCGAGTTGCGGAGAGAATTCCATTTCACACAGCAGGGCCGCTATCGCGCCATCCACATTGATCGGCAGGTGCTTGCCGCTGTTCTGTTCGACCGCGTCCGCAAGCGCTTTGGCCATTTCAACGTACTCTCCCGCAAACCCGAGGTCCGAGGCAATCTGAAACAGGCGCGGAGTTCGGGGATCGTTCGTGTGAATCCGGTGGCCGATGCCGGGGAGTCTCTTCTTCTTTTCCCCGGCTTCTTTTACGACCGCCATGGCCGTCTCGGGCGTAGTTGTACCTGCCGCCCGCTTTTTATCAACTGCGTCCAGGAGCATTCTCATGGCATCTTCGATGGCGCCCCCGTGATGCCTCGAGATGGCGAGAATACCGCCCGCAAGCGCGGCGTTCAGGGGCGACCCCGTCGAAGCGATGGTCCTTGCGGTAATGCACGACGGAGGCGTAACCCCATGGTCCACCGAAGAAACCAGCATGGTGTCCAGCATTTTTGCCGTGCGCTCATCGGGCAGTTCCCCCTTGATCGTCAGAAACACGACCTGCGGGAAGGTGACGGCCCCCATCAGCTCATCGATCTTATAGCCCCGGAGGGTCAGTTTGTTCGGCTCCACCTTCGTAATGGACGTCTTCCATGCCTCATCTCTCATCTTCATCCCCTTTTTTGGCGAGCTAACGGGCTTTCTTCAGAACTTCACGAGCGACCCGGGGAATGGCGTCGAAATCATCGACAACATAAGCCCCGACCTCGCGCAGTCTTTTTACTTTGCCCTCATGAGTACCGCGGTTTCCTTCGATAATTGCTCCGGCATGTGAAAACCGCGTCCCCGATTTTGCCTTCGAACCGCCGACATACGCGATGAGAGGTTTGGTGAATTCGCCGCGCTCGATGAGGTCCGCCACTCTTTCTTCCTGCGAGCCGCCGATCTCCCCGAACATCACGACGGCTTCGGTTTCCTCGTCCTGCTGAAACAGCTTAATCGTGTCCGGATGCGGCGTTCCGATAATGGAATCTCCGCCGACGTGTACGATCGTGCTGAGCCCTATGCCGTTCTTGCTGAGATAGTACGCGATGGCGGAGGTCATCCCGCCGCTTCGCGAGGTAACGCCGACCGATCCCGTTTTGAACCATTCCCTGGCGGACTTTGCCCTTCCGCCGATCATACCCAGGACGGCTTTCCCGGGACTTATCACCCCGAGGGTATTGGGACCGATGAACCTGGCGCCGGTCTTCTTTGCCCGCTCGGAAATCTCGAGGACGTCATAGACCGGGACTCTGTCCGGAACGATCACCAGGGTTTTCACTCCCGCGTCGAGTGCCTCCATTGCCGCGTCTTTTACAAGCGCTGCCGGAATGAAAATGACGCTCACATCGATCTCGCCCTCGACCTCAAAGGCTTCCCTCACGGTGTCATAGACGGGGACACCGTGAACGGTCTCGCCTTTCCTCCCGGGAGTGACACCGGCCACGACATTGGTCCCGTAGTCCTTCATGAGCTGGGCTCGCGCAGAACCTTCCCTTCCGGTAATCCCCTGGATTACCACCCTCATTTTCTCATCGATCAGAATAGACATTTTTACTCTCCGCTCTTTATAGCTTCATCAAAGCCGGGGATCGGAAGATCGAGGAAGATGGCCCCCTTGCCCTGAAATTCGCAAGCCAGCTCACAGGCCGTGCATTCCGTGCATTTCCCTTTCCGGGCGTCCTCGGGAGAGATTGCCAGGACCGGTTTTTCCCCTTCGAGCTTAAGGATCTTGGGCGCGCATGCCTCGATGCACGGCTTCCCCGCGCATTCGGCGCATTTGCCGCGATCGATGGACAGCTTCCCCGTGATCGTGGCAAAAGCATAAGAATCAGGGGAGGGCGTGCGCCGAACCGGCACGGGAGCGGAGGCCGCGGCGGCGTAATCCCAGGAATCGACCAGATTCCGCAGCCGCTCCGCGCAGTAGACCGCGGGAGTATCCCGGCCGTAGGCTTCAACTTTCCCGGGAAGGTCTTTCGTATAAGTGTGGAGAATTTCGATGGCGAGTTCTTCGGAATTGCCTCCGAGTCGAATCACCGCGGGCACTTTCAGTCCCACTTCCCGGAATGCCTTGACCAGTCCTCTTGCGGAATGGAACTGTTCCTGGCTGGCCACTCCGGACCCCGATGCGAAGTAGCTTCCGATATTCTTCTGAGAGAGGATTATTTTGGCTGCACGGTAGACCTTCGAAGCCGAAGGGTTCCCACTGGTGTCGCAGAAATTCGCAAGCTTGAATTCTTTGCCCGTAACGGCATCCATGGACATCATGGACCCGCCGCCGCCCGCGCCGTGGAAACCGACGAAGAGTTCGCCGGGTTCGGCCTCCTGCTGCATCTGGAAGAAGTAAAAAGTCCCGCGATGGTCTTTGGCTTCAACCTGGTAGGCAACTTTTTCGAGCGCAGTTGCCGGCCTGTCGAATTCGCGCGCTATTTCGATTCCGAGTTCGGGGTGGCGGAACACGGCGTAGTCATCGATGACGAAGTGGCAGTCAGCGGCTACAATCTGCCCTTCCGTTGTGAAAATGAGCGGATTGATCTCGGCCGATCGCGCCTCGTTGGACTTGCAGGCGCGGTAGAAGGCCGACAGTGTCGAGGCCAGCTTCTTTTGCAGGTCTCCTCGAATCTCCAGCTTTCTCAGGATATCCACGGCGTCATAGCCGCGAATGTCGCTCGAAATGCTTATCGGATGTTTAACCACGGCTTCGGGATATTGCGCGGCGATTTCCTCGATGCCCGTTCCGCCCCTGGAGCTGAAAATGAGCACCGGACACTGCGCGGCATCGTCTATGATCGTGCCCAGGTAAAACTCCCGGCTTATATTGAGCTTTTCCTCCACCAGGACTTCCCGGACCTTGAATCCCTTGATCCTCATGCCGAGGACTTTATCCGCAGCCGCGCGCGCCTGTTCCGGACTATCCGCGAACTGCACCCCGCCGGATTGGGCCCTTCCCGTTGTCCATGTCTGCGCCTTGATAACGACCGGGCCGCCTATCTCTCGCGCTATTTCGGCTGCTTCGTCCGGGGAAGCCGCAACACGGCCCTTCGGGATCGGAATTCCCCCTTTTTTCAACAGCTCTTTTCCCTGGTATTCGAAAAGCTTGGCCATCTAAGTTCCTTCCTTCAGCAAATCTGCGCCCCCTTTGGATCAGGGCTTATCGGGTTTGCCGGGTGGTGGGCACCCAAAAAGCCGGGTATCCACCCTGCACGGCTGCCGCACTTCCAGATATTGGATACCGGCCTATCCCGTGATCGTTACCGTGGCTCTCCGGGGTTCGAAGCAGCAGCATGGCCTTGCGCAGACGATCCTCACGCCGCTGGCCCTCATCGGTCCTATCTTCATGAATGTCCCCAGGGCTGTTGTCTGCCCTCCCAGCCCGAGAGGCCCCACTTCGGTCGCGTTGATCAAACCGGTGACTTTGGATTCAAGTTCGCTTTGGACTCCCAGGTCGCCTTCCTTCATTGCCTGAAGCATCAGCGAAGAAGCTTCCATGTGCGACCTCCCCATGCCGATGGCGACCACGCAGGGCGTGCACCCGAGGCTTTTTACCTCGCCCGCCACCCAGGATGCGGCTTCGCCGAGAACGACATCCATGCTGCGCTTGTGGAAGACTCGCAGCGTCTTTGCGCGGATTTCCGGGCCCCCTCCCAGCATGAGTACCGTGACGGTCAGGCCGTCCCCGGGCACTTCCTTCACGACCATGGGGGCGGGGAGCACCTCGCCCGGATCTTCAAAAAGCCCGAGCGACTGCTCGATTCTTTCGACATCGTTTCCTTTTATGGCCATCGGCCTGCCCGGCATTTGCCGCAGTCCCTTCGCGATGCCGCGCTTTATCGCGCCGATCCACCCTCCGGGCAGTGCGGTCTGCTCGCCGACCTCCACCACGACGTGAGGAATGCCCGTGTCGTCGCACAGGGGAGAGACATTTTTGCGGGCAACTTCGAAATTCTCGACGATCCTCTCCAGCACCCACCTGGCGTTGTCGTTTTCTTCGGCTGCAATCGCCTTGTGGTAGACCTCCAACTGGTCCGGCCGACATTCCGTGCCGGCCCTTATCGTGCAGTCGCTGACGGATGACTCAATCTGCTCTATATCGATCATGCCCAACTCCTTATATTCAGCCGGCCTGAACGGCCGTGGCCGACAAGTCGTTAGAATATGGTCTCTCCATGGGCTGCCGCTATGATTGCCGGGAAGCTCCTGACCTGCACTTCATAAAGAGCTTCCATCCCCTCGTTGGGGAAAGCGGCCACGCGCTGTGAGACGATCTTGTCGGAGAAGAGCGCCGTGACGGGCGGAGTGATGGCAAACACGGATCCGTACCGTTTCATTTCCCCGACGGTTGCGGCACCCAGTGCGCCTTTGCCGATATGAATCCGGACGCCCGCCTCGGAGAGCCGCGGAATGCTTCCTTCGATCTCCACCTTGTTGCTCGTTGTAGGGCCGATGCCCGCCGGGCTGACCGCCGTGTGGAAGATGACGGCACCTTCCAGGCTCAGGTTCAGGCTTCCGAGATTTTTTGCCTCGATGAGTGAGACGAGTTTCGGGAGGACCGCATCACGACCGCAGTAGATGATTCCGTCCAGTTCGATCTTGTCACCCACTCTCAAGGACGCGATATCTTTTTCCCGTATAGGTGTTTTCAGCCGAATAAGCATATTGCCTCCACTTAGACCGATGCTCCCTTGGTTGCCTGGAGTTCCTGGAAGATTTTCAGCAGGTCGGCGTCGCTCGTTGCCCTCAATCGCTGCAGTTCTTCATGGAATTTGCCGTCGCTGATGTCTTTCAGCCTCTCCTGCAATGTCGGCGAAGAAGGCAGAACATGCCTGCCGTAGATTCTCCGGACTAGCATGGCGATGTTGAAAGGACTCAGCTCCGCGGGACACCTTGCCGCGCACATCCCGCACATGAGGCATTCCATAGATAGCTCGACGACCAGTTCAAGGTCTCCGCGCATTGCCGCCGCTACGTAATCCATGACCTCCAGGTCCATGGGGCAGGCCTTGGAACATGTGCCGCACTGGAGGCAGCGCATCATCTCCGGGTAGAGCGCGACGATGTCGGAATCTTTGGCCGAAACGCTCTTGATGCTGTAGAGCGCTCGGTTGGCCGGCACGAACGGCAGTTGGGTCAGGTACATGTCGGGCTCCACCTGGGTCTGGCAGGCAAGGCCGGTCTTGAGCTTATAGTCGCCGGTTCGGCGGTAGAGGGTGATGCAGGCCCCGCAGACGCCGCCACGGCAGCCGCAGCCCCTCCTGAGGCTGTACCCCGCGAATTCCATTGCTTTGAGGATGGTCAGCCCCATGGGAACGTCGTACTTCCGTCCCATGATGTAGACCGGGATCATCTTCACTATCTCGTTGATCATGACTGGCTCCCTCCGGCGCTCTGGGCGTGGTCCACGGTACTGAGGGCCTTTTCGAAACGGTAGTCTGGGAGGAGCAGGGGGGATAAGTCATTGGATTCTATCCCTGCTTCCTTCAGAAGATTCGCATGCTTTGCGAGATGATCGAGCGTAGGTCTTCCAAACGTCGCCTCGCCGGCGCTTTCCGCCATGCTCCTGCCGGCCCTGCGCCCGAATACGAAGATGTCCAGCAAAGAGTTGGCGCCGAGTCGGTTATGGCCGTGGACGCCGCCGGACACTTCTCCGGCCATGAAGAGGTTGGGGATGTTGGTCTCGCCTCGGATGTTGATTCGAACTCCGCCGTTCTGGTAGTGCTGCGTCGGATAGACAAGGATGGGCTCTTTTATCGGGTCGATCCCGTATTTCTGGTAACGGCTGTAGATGCCGGCAAATCTGTGCAGGAAGGTCCCGCTCCCGCACAGGATGTCTATCAGGGGTGTATCCAGCCATATGCCCTGCATTGCCGTGGGCGTCGTGACGCCTTTGGCCCTTTCTCCGCATTCGCGGATAATCGCGGAGGAGAGGGCGTCACGAGTCTCGAGCCTGTCTACGAAAAGCTCGCCGTTTACATTCACCACCTGCGCGCCCTGGGCCCTCAACGCCTCGGAGATGAGCAGCCCGAGCATCTGTTCCGGCCATGCAACACCTGTCGGGTGGTATTGAATGTAGCCGATGTAGAGAAGCTCCGCTCCCGCCCGGTATGCCATGACCAGTCCGTCGGCGGTCGCCCCGTAATGATTCGATGTGGGAAATCCCTGGATATGCAGCCGGCCGATTCCGCCTGTCGCAACCAGGGTCGTTTTGGCCTGCACCACGATGTACTGGTTGGTATCGAAGTTGTACAAAACCGCCCCGGCGCACTTTCCTGATTCATCGAGCAGCAGTTCGACCGCCGGACAGAACTCCAGGACCGGAATTTGCTGATTCCGGACCTCATCACACAGCACGCGCATGATTTCGAGGCCGGTAAGGTCTTTGATCGAGTGAGAGCGCTTCCTCGAATGCCCGGCCGGCATGTGGGTGAAGTAGCTGCCGTCGGTTCTCCTGTCGAAGTTGACGCCAAGCCCGGTGAGCCAGTCCACTATGAAAGGAGCATCGCATACGAGTGCTTCGACGAGGTCCGGAACGTTCTTGAACCTTCCTCCGGCCATCGTATCGATGAAGTGGATGGCCGGTGAATCTTTGGTCTCCGTTGCCGCCGCGATTCCCCCTTCGGCCATGATCGTGTTCGAATCGCCGAGCCGGAGCTTGGTGGCAATCAGAACGTTCGCGCCGTTCTCTTTTGCCGTGAGTGCTGCCGTGAGGCCGGCCCCGCCGCTGCCGATGATGAGAACGTCGGTTTTGTAATCGGCTTTTTTGAGGTCCAGCAGGTTGGGATCGAGTCTGCTCGGGGATTCCAGCAACCGAACAAGCTCTTCCGGGGCCATATCGCCCCTGTTTGCTCCATACCGGATCTCGCGCTTCCTGGAGAGGCGGAAATCCGGGTGGTAGGTCTCGAGCAACCTGGTCTTCTCGTCCGGAGCCAACCTGGGGAAATTCGCTCCCAAGCGGGAGTCCCTGGTAGCCTCAACCCGTTTGATCGACTCGGCCATTTCTGCTGGATAAGCCATCTTAATTAAGCTCCATTCCAAGGGTATTGTTTCGGACCCTCTTCCTGCGTGGAAGAGAATGTCAAAGTTGGCGCGACTTTCTAGAGAATCCGCCTCTGGGGTTGATGTTAGATACTTGTATATATAAGTATACAACAGTTGTCAAATGCTAAAATGGCCTGGACGCTGCATCCAGGATGCTTTTACCCCGGTTTCGATCTCTAAAAATTATTTGTATAGTAAGATACATATCTATATAACCATGCCCAGACGGAGTATTGCTGAAGGTTGGCCCTTGCCTCCGGATGCGTTTCCTTTCCCGGTCTAGGTGGATGGATTTCTCAAGTGAGTGGAAGGATGGAATGCGGCCAGTGCCATGATATTGCTCATGCGGTCCGCCGGATCGCCCGTAGTCACGAGGTCGGCGAGCCTCATCGAGTCGGCTGGGGATAACGCTTTCGAGGCGTTGTTGAGGAACTTCTTCTTCAATTCATCGGGGCTGAACGGGTTTTCCGGGTCGCCCTTCGGGATTTCGACCTTACCGGAAAAAATGCCGCGTTGGGTATAGACCTTGACCTCGGCACCCCTCTTCGCCGGATAGACCTCTCCGCGCCATGCATCGGCACGCACGGAGACGCGGTCCGCAATCCCCTGCAGTACGGGTTCCTTCAAACGCTCTTCCGAGTACACGTCCACTCCCGCATCCTTATAGAAGAGCATGAGGGCGACGGAGACGGGGATGCTGAATTTTGCGGCGAGTTCCGAACTCACACGGTTTTGAGTTCCCGTCAGGCTGTATGCGACTGGGTAGGTGCCCACTTCGATCTTTTCGATTTCGTCCAAAGCCACGTTATGGGTGTTTACGGCATCGACGAGGGCATCGAGCGTCGAATGGACATGGCGGCATGCCGCATGCCACTTGAAGTAGACGCCGAGAATTGCGAAATCCCGTCCAAGACCTTCGCTGAGAGCCTTCGTATCGACATTATCCGCGTAGGCTTTGAACCAGGCTTTCGCCCCTTCGAGGATTTCATCCGGTCCCTGGGCACCGCCCTGCGCGAGCAGTGCTGCCAAAACACCAGCCTGCGCGGCCCTGCCCGGATGAAGAGGTTTCATCATCTGCCCGCTGTCCAGGGCCTGCAGCAAACCGGCCCCCTGAAGTGCGGCAATGGCGAGTGCGCTCTCGATTTGTTTGGCATCGAGGCCCAGCAGTTTGCAGCAGGCAGTCGCGGCCCCGAACGGCCCCACCGTCCCGGTCGAGTGGAAGCCCCTTTGCAGATGCGAAGGATTGACCGCTCTTGCAATGCGAACAAACACCTCGTAGCCGGCCACGACCGATTCGATCAGGTCCTTCATTGTGGCATCGCATTTTTCCGCCACAGCCAGCGCCGCCGGGATCACCGTCACAGCGGGGTGGGCATTCGCATACCGGTGTCCGTCGTCCATATCGAGAGTGTGGCCCCTTACGCCGTTTAGAAGAGCTGCGTTCAGGACCGGCATTTTACGGTGATGACCGATGACGGAGCACTCTTCTTCACCGCCTTCTCGACTCAAAATCTCGGTCATCAAGGGTGACAGACCGAGATTGCTGCCGGCAAGGGCTACGCCCAGGAAGTCCAGAATACACAACCTGGCCTGATCGATCACTTCCCGAGGCAGTTCCTCGTAGCGGGTCTTTGCCGTGAATTCGGCGAATTTATCCGTATACAAGCCGCCCATCGGTTTTCCCCCTCCGATGCAGAATGAACCCGAGGATTACGGAAGCCTTAAAACGACGATGAAGATCAGGGATTACTCCGACCGGTGGACCCAGACGCTGTTATCCCTGCTTCTAACGTTCTTCAATCTTACGATATATTTGTAAACGTCCCCACGGTACGAAGACTGAACTACCTCTATGGGCTTTTGCTTCTGCCCGTACATGATCCGCTCGACATACAAAATGGGCGAGCCGCTCGGAATTTCGAGCTTTTCAGCCAATTCATGGTCCGCGAAGGTGGCCTCGATCGTCTGAAAGGCTTCAGAAAAATGAACTCCGAGATCCTGCTCCATTATCTGGAGAAGAGGCCTTTTGAGCAGCGCTTCTTCAGTGAGCTTCAAACCAGTTTCCAGGGTCATGTAATTAACCGTATAGGCGAAACTCTTTTCTTCCTTGAAACGTATGCGTTTCACCTGCACGATTTCAGGATCGGTTCCCGTCAGGCGGAGTTTTTCCCTGATAGGGCCGGGTGCGACCATTCTGTTTATCTCTACCGACTTCGTGCTGGATTTCGATACCTGGTAGAACAGGTCGTCCATAAATCCGCTGAATTCTAGGTTGAAGCTGTTGATCAGGTCTTTGTTCTGCGTTACGAAAGTACCGACGCCTCTTTTGCAGACCAGAAAACCTTCCTGCATCAGCTGCTGGATTGCCTGACGGGCCGTGAGCCTGCTGACGTTAAACTGGTCCGCCAGTTCGTTTTCGGAGAGGATTTTGTCTCCCGGCCTGTACTCTCCGCTGATGATCGAATTCTTTACACTCTGCTTTATCTGGTAGTACATCGGCAGTAGTGCATTCATGGAGATTCCCTTCCGACCCGGGGCGTCTGCTCCGGGGTCAAAAATAATTGTACTTGCTACTTTCCCTTTTCCTTTTCCGCGTGAAGCTCTTCCAGGGACCCGTATTTTGTCCTGACCGCTTCGGCGGGAAGGAATCTTGCCTCAAGCTCCCGGATTTCGGGCAGCCCGATTATTTTGTTGAACTCTGCAAACGGCAGGATCTTCTCTCCCAGATGCCTGTTTGTCCGGTCCGAATGAAGCTGTTTCAATGCCTCCAGCATACCTTTGGCTGCGGCATAAACGGTCATGACCGGGACGCTGCACCGGCTGAAGCCCATTTCTTCGAGTTCATCGAAGCTGACCAGCGGGGTCCGGCCGCCGTCGAGCATGTTGGCACTTATGCGAATGCCTCTGCTTGCCAATCGGTCGGAATAGAGCTTCAATTCGTCGATGCTTTGAGGGGCTTCCATAAAAATGAGGTCTGCCCCTGCCTGCCAGTAAGCCTCGGCGCGGCGGATCGCCTCTTCCGGTCCGTAAACGGCGCGTGCATCGGTTCTGGCATTGATGATGAAATCCTTGTCCCGGCGCGCCCAGACCGCGGCCTCGATCTTTTTGACCATCTCTTCGGCCGGGATCACTTCCTTACCCGACATGTGGCCGCAACGCTTTGGCCAGACCTGGTCCTCGATGTTGATTCCCGCCGCACCCGCCTGCTCGAATTCCCGAACCGTGCGAATGACGTTTATTGCATTTCCGTAGCCGGTGTCTCCATCGGCCATAACGGGTATGGACACTGCGTTGACGATATTCTTCGTTTGGACCAGCACCTCGTCGAAGCTCAATAGACCGACGTCCGGCTGCCCAAGCAGGGAGGCCGCAAAACCATATCCGGAGCACTGTACGGCTTCGAATCCGGCCATCTCGACGAGCTTGGCGGAAAGACAGTCGTAAGCTCCGGGCATAACCAGGATTTCTCTTGCCTCAAGTAGCTGTTTTAGACGTGTCGTTTTTCTCATTGTAATTCCGCGACTCCGGAAACTTTCTTCTTCAGCAGCGAGGTGTTCGTCGCCACGAAAATTCCGGCCAGGAGCAGACCCGCGATATTGAGCATCATATTGTTGAGCATGAGTAAAATGGCGGAGGCAGCGAGCAGAAGCTGCCAGATGATTCCTGCCGGTTTCTGATAGAAGTTGACCACCACGATCGAAAGTGCCCAAACGCCTATCAGTGCAGAGATAAATGCTTCGACGATCATGTACCACTCCCCGAAGCCCAGGAGTGCGTTCTTGTAGACGAAAATGAATGGAAGAATAAAGCCGGACAAGCTGATGCGAAATGCATGGAGCCCGGCGATAACGGGATTACAGCCCGCAATTCCGGCAGTCGTGTATGCGGCCAGTGCCAGCGGCGGTTCGATGGGCGCATGGCAGCAGCAATAAAATATGAAGAAGTGTGCAACCAGCAGCGGTACTCCCAACTGCACGAGGCAGGGTGCCACCGTGACTGCCATGATAATATAGCATGCAGTAGGAGGAAGTCCCATCCCCAATGTGAGTGAAATACACATCGAGAAGAGCATTACCAGCGCAAGGTTGCCTCCCGCGGCGCTCACGAGGAGGTTTGACATCCTGAGCCCCAGGCCGGTCAGGCCGAGCATTCCGATGATGATGCCGGCCGTGCCGCAGGCGCACGCAACGATCAATACTTTTCGGGGCGCTACGACCATAGCCTCGGCCAGGTTCTTGAGCGGGACCCTGAGTTCCGGCTTGAGCAGGTTATAAGCGATAGTCGTGACGATCATTACGACCAGCGAATAGAGGGCTGCGCGTACAGGCGAAGTATGCAGGATTGCCAGAAAGAAGACGAGGACAGCGATTGGGATGAGGAGACGCAGGCTCTTCATCACGGCGTCCCGGATGGAAGGAAGCTGCTCCCTGGGCAATCCCATTATCCCCAGCTTGCCCGCTTCGTTCCCTACGACGAACATCAGTGCAATGTAGAAAAGGAATCCCGGGATGATGGCATGGGACAGAATGGTGCTGTAGGGCACACCTGTGATGTCCGCCATGACGAAGGCCCCCGCGCCCATTACGGGAGGCAGAAGGGACGCGCCGCATGAGGCCGCGGCTTCGATGGCTGCCGCTATTTCCTTCTTGTAACCGATCTTTTTCATCAACGGAATGGTGAATGCCCCGGTCGTGGCGGCATCCGACACCGGACTTCCTGAGATACTCCCGATGGACGCCGTCGCGATGATGGCCACCCTGGCCGGTCCGCCCTTGTACTTGCCGGCAAGTGCCTGTGCCAGGTTGATGAAAAGCTCGCCCACACCCGATTTTTCCAGGACCGAACCAAAGAGCAGAAAGAGGAACAGGTACGTGGCGGTGACTCCGAGGGGCACGCCGAAGATGCCCTCTGTTGTCAGGTACATCTGGGAGATTACCCGTTCGAAGGACTGCCCCCTGTGAGCAATCGCTCCCGGGAGAAAATGTCCGAAAAAGGCATAGGAGAGGGACGCCAGGGCGAGGATAACCATCGGCCAGCCAACGGTCCTGCGGGTAGCCTCAAGGAGAATGACGAGTGTGGCAACACCGAATATGAGGTCGTACTCGTCCGGAGAGCCGAGGCGATAGAGCAGATCGTCGAAAGTGATGTACAGGTAGACGCTGCTCGCTATGGCGATGATGATAAGCGGGACGTCGATGAGGAATGTCGCTTTCGATCCTTTGATCGCGGGAAACATGAGGAACACGAGCACGACGGCAAAACTCAGGTGAATGCTTCGCTGAAGGACCGCCGTCAAAAGGCCGTGCGCACACGTATAGAGCTGAAATACCGAAAATGCCACGGAGATGGCAAGTATGGCCGCTGCTATGATCTTAAATTTCGATTTTCCTGCGTGTTGCGAAACTTCTTCCTGCATGGCAAAGATGCTCCCCGGCTCACAAAGAACGAAGCCCCGTGTCCCTGACGCTCTGAATCGATTCGTCTCGTTCCTGCGATCCCGATCTAGCGTCGCAATATACCAAACTATTGATTATACGAAATAATCCAGAATCCGGACGCCCCGATTACTGCTCCTTGTAGACACCCTTTTCCTTGAAATACTTGATCGCTCCCGGATGTAGCGGAATGACGGTCTTTGTGGCATTCTCCAGAGTTGTGTCCTTGAACGCGCTGTGCATGAGGTCCAGTTCATCCTTATGCTCAAATACGGCCTTCACGATTTTATAGGCCACTTCATCCGGCAGATCGGGTCTGCTCACGACCAGGCAGGGTACCGAAACCGTCACGGTGTCCACATCCACGCCCTTGTAAGTTCCGGAGGGAATGGTTGCCTTTACGAATACCTGATTACCCTGGACCATCTTCTCCACTTCATTCTGGGCAAGCGGGATCAATCTGATGGCGTTGTGCATGGAGAGTTCGACCACGGCCGGTGCGGGGTAGAGGACTCCCAGGAGTGCGGCATCCACGACCTTGTCTTTAAGTGCTTCGGTCCCTTCCGCGAAGGAAAGAAATTCGGGAGTGAAGTCCTTGTATTCTATTCCCATGCCGCGGAGCACCATCCGGGCTTTCATCTCGGTCCCGGAACCGGGAGAGCCGACAACGACACGCTTTCCCTTCAAATCCTGCAGGGATTTAAGAGGGCTTTCCGCGCGCGTCACAATATGGAGAGGCTCGTCATACATGTTGAAAAGTGCGCGCGCATCGACCTTCTGTTTGAAATACTTGGATTCTTTGAAGGCGAAGAAGCCGTTATAGGCAACGTCTGCGGAGGTCGTGGCCATATCTACGTTCTTGGTGCTGATCAGTTTGAGGTTCTCAACCGAGCCGCCCGTAGCCTCGGCCGTCACCATGAGTTCCGGGACATACTTGCTGATGGTGCTCGCGAGCGCTCCTCCATACGTATAAAAAACGCCGGTCGTTCCCGCTGTTGCGATGGAAAGCTTGGTCTGAGCCTGCGCGGGCTGAACGGCAAAGATAAACAGAAATAGTGCGGGAATTGCCTTGATAATGCATCTTGCCATTTGTGTGCTCCTCGTTCAAAGAGATCCGCAGTACTTTGAAACATGCTTTGATGGATGGTCTTGCAAGGCTCCGAGCCGGGCGCGATGTATCCTGCTTTTCGGCTCACCTTGAAAAAGAAACTTTCAAAGCATCATGAAGGCTGGGAGCATGAACTGGCAGGAGAACTCGAGAGCAGAGTAGGAGATAGCGGATCGAGCCGTGCCTTCATGATCTTACGGGTGAAGCACCGGTAATGCATCAATATTGTTCCGTCTTCCGGCGGAACGAAACGCCTCAGGGAACGGCGAAGAGAGTGCAGTTGATTGTGCGAGTCAACTTGTATAGTTGTTTACTTATATGTACAAGATGACGTCGGTGTCAAGCTGAATTTTGGAGGTTTCCCGCGGTTCTTTACCCGTCGAGAGAACCGCAGGCGACCCGGACCCATCGCACGGGCACGCCGGGTGAAGGTTGGAAAGCCGTTTTGAAGATTTGGAAATAGGGGGGAAAGGATGGGCTGAAACTGGTTACATTCCGGCAAACGGCTCTGGTCAGAAGCTCGTCACAGGGCCACGCTCACTTGCTGCACGCCAATGAAATCCAGCGGTTCTACTGTCTTTCCTTCGACTTCAACGCAAAGTTCGATAGCTTCCTTGATACGTTCGATCAGTTCATCAAGGGATTTTGCCTGGGTGTGACAGCCCCTGAGAGAAGGGACGGACGCTACATAGTAGCCTTCCCGGTCACGCTCTATGATTACATTGAACTTGTCCATTTTGATCACCTCTCAGACAAATTAATTCATCTTTTGTAACCGGCGACCCTGGATAGGCTACGTGATTTCACTAATTAAATAAAACCGAATCAGCCGTCCTGATACCCCCGAGAAAAAACCGGCAAACATAGCGTAGTGGAACCGGTCGCACATTGTTTGTCGGTCGATTGCCGCTTGACATCGTCCCCTCCCTTCGGCAGCATTCGACCGCAATAGATCCTGAGGGAGCGCGATGAGCTGCCCCTACCGACAACATTCGATCGGACGAAATTTCCCCTATGCGCAGCGTACCGCACCAACTGTCGAAAATCGCCACATCCTCGGCTCTGGCCCGAAAACTGGCAATCACCCTGGGTGCCATGTCGGCCTTCGGTCCGTTTGCCATCGATATGTACCTCCCGGCTTTCCCCGTCATTGCCGGGGAACTCGATACCTCCATCGGAACCGTTCAAATCACCCTGGCCGTCTTCCTGCTGGGCCTGGCTGTCGGCCAGATGCTTTGGGGAACGCTCAGCGACCGGGTGGGACGGCGGATGCCGCTCTTGTCCGGCTGCCTTCTTTTTTGTTGCATGGCGGCGGTCTGTGCGACCACACATTCCATTCACGTGCTGATCGCCGCCCGCTTTTTCATGGGCATTGGCGGTTCCGCCGGCCAGGTTGTCTCCCGCGCCGTCGTTCGCGATTTGTTCGAGGAACATGAGGCCGCGAGATTCTATTCCATGATGATGATAATCAGCGGCATCGGTCCAATTGTTGCTCCGTTTGCGGGAAGCCTGCTGCTGGTCCACTTCGGCTGGCGTGCGATATTCTGGTCCATCACCATTTTTGGCGGCATCTGCGCCGTCGCCGTCCTGAGGATTCCTGAAACCCTGGCCCGGGAAAACCGGATGCGGGGGCATATTGCGGCTGTCTTCCGGGGATATGGCCCGATTCTGCTGAACCGCCGCTTTCTGGGGCCGGCATTGGCGATCGGTTGCACTTCGGGGATGCTGTTCACCTATATCGCCAACTCATCCCACATCTTTATCGAACTGTTCGGGATTCCGGTTGCGTTTTTCGGATTCCTGTTCGCCACGAACTCCGTCGGATTGTACATCGGGGCCCAGTCCAACCGTTTGCTGCTGCGGAGGTTCAACCCCGGACAACTTTTGCGCAGGGGGATGTGGCTCAACGTCTGCATGGCCGTGATCCTGGTCGGCTGCGCCGGGACGGGATTGGGCGGATTTCCGCTTCTGTTCGGGGTCCTGTTCCTGTG
>JAEZHY010000246.1 GCA_023416335.1 Pseudomonadota bacterium
AAGTAAACGCGCGGGGTTCGTTTCTCATGGCAAGGGCGGTTTACCCTTGCATGAAGAAAGCGGGCGGCGGAAAAATTGTGAATCTCGGTTCCATGGCATCGATATTCGGGGGGAAGAAGGTCGCCGCTTATTGCGCAAGCAAGGGCGGGGTCGTTCAATTGACGCGCAGCCTTGCCGTTGCCTGGGGTCCCGACAATATCCAGGTCAATGCCATACTTCCTGGATGGATCGCAACGGAACTCACGGAACGGGCGAAGGGTGCGCTCCCTGGATTGAACGAGCACGTACTCATGAGGACTCCTGCAGGCCGGTGGGGTTGTCCGGACGACGTGGCGGGGCTTGCCGTTTTTCTTTGCTGCCGGGCGTCCGATTTCATAACGGGGGCGGCAATTCCGGTTGACGGCGGATTTTCCGTTATGATCCTCTGAGGCTGCAGATCTGAGTTTTTCGGCGGACGGGAGGTTTCAAATTACGATATTCTCGCGATTCCGATCCAATACGTGCTTTACGGACGGATAGAGGTCCATGTCGGTGTGCGGCAGGAAAAGAGATGCTATGAACTCGTTCATAAAATCAGGATGGACGCTAAGTTCCAGATAGGTCATTCGGCTCGCAATCTCCTCGGCTTTCTGAAAAGCCTGGCTCGACAGCAGGCCTAACCTGGCTCCGGCAAGAGAGCTGTTCCCGATAAAGCGTATTCTCTCTCTGGGGATGTCGGGCAGAAGACCGATAAATACTGCCTTCTCGATATCCAGGTGAGCACCGAATCCGCCTGCGACAAAGACTTTCTCCAGGTCGTTGAAATCCATTTCCAGGGTGCGGAGGAGTACCTTAACTGCAGCCAGAACGGCACCCTTGCTCTTGATGAGGTTGCTGATGTCATCCTCCGTGATAACGATCGGCGTACCGGTTTCGGTTTCATCGGCCGGTGCGACAATGAATTCAGGAACGTCATCTATAACCTGCACTCGTGGATGGTCCAATAAAGCGAATTTCCCGCTTTGGTCTATGATGCCTTCTTTCAGCAACTCGGAGATGCCGTCTATGATGGCTGACCCGCAGAGCCCCAGCGGCTTTTGATGGCCTATTGTCTCATAGCAGACGCGCCTTCCTTCGATGTGGATCTTTTCGATTGCCCCGAGGATTGCCCTGGTTCCGCATTTAATGCCGCCTCCCTCGAAGGCGGGGCCTGCGGATGAGGAACAGCAGACAAGCCATTCGTTGTTGCCGATCACAATTTCCCCATTTGTGCCGACATCGATCAGGGCGCTTACTTCCGGATGGTCGTTCATGCCGCAGGCGAGGACGCCGGCGGTGATATCGCCCCCGACATAGCTGCTGACGCAGGGCATGCAATGCAGCATAGCCTTGGGATTGCCCTTGAGGCCGACTTCGGCCGCCTGGAACTGGGGCAGGCGAGTGACCGTAGGGATATACGGGGCCACACGGATATTGCACGGTTCGAGGCCGAGCAGGAGGTGGCTCATAACCGTGTTTCCCGCCGCCACAAACGACGAAATGTTCTCGTGCCTGATCGCATTTTTCCGTACCAGGGAATCGACGAGAGCGTTAATCGTGAACGTAACGGCATCGTTCAGCGGCGCAAGGCCCGCATGGGTGCAGGCGTAGATCATGCGGGAGATGACGTCCTCGCCGTAGCGGGCCTGACTGTTGTGGCTGGCCTGTGCCCCTATTACGGCGCCGGTTCGCAGGTCGATAAGCTGGGCCACAATCGTGGTGGTTCCAACGTCGATGGCTACTCCGAAATTGCGGTTTGAGGTATTTCCGCTTTCAATTTCGCGGATAAGCGGAAATTGGCAATCGCGGAAGTGCACAGTGACGGTGACCTTCCATTTGCTTCTGCGCAGGAGGGTTGCCAGGCCCCACAGGCATGAAAAGTGCGCTTGAAAGTTGTTGAAGTCGGGTAATTTCTTCCGAAGCTCGCGGTAGATTCGATCGAGGTCCGACAAACTGTCGTCAATTGTGGGCGGAGGAAGCTCCAGATAGAACTTGCGGCATAAGGGGGCATTGGCCGGGGCAGCAGGAAGGAGAGGACCTTTGTGCGCGTAGGTCGGTTCTTCGAAGGAAACGATATAATCTGAAATCTGGATCTGCTCGTCGGTCCGGGATTCGGGGGGGATCCAGACCTCGACGTCGCTGTTCTGCAACTCTGACTGGCATGCGAGGGTATAACCTTCTTCGAGCTGTTTCTTGCTGAGCTTTCCTATAACCCTGCTGCTCAGTTTCACTTTGCCTTTGTTGATTTTGACGCGGCACTTTCCGCAGACGCCTTGCCCCCCGCAATGATTGCTTATATCAATGCCCGCATAGGATGCGACCTGTATGAGCTTCTCTCCGGATTCCGCCTCAGTGCGAGTGGATTCCGGCTGAAATGTGACGACTATCCTGCCCATCCATTTCTCCCGTTTGGAAAAAATCTAGTGCTTTCAGGTACTGAGCTGAGCAATAAGAAGAAACCGGCCGATCAACTCTGGAGGCGGAAGCTGCAACATTCGGAGGGGGACCCGAATAACCCTGCTTTATAGCCTTTTTTCGGCTATTATACAAGTCTTCGGAAGAGCGGAAGTATGCTCCCGAGCAGGGAAAGGTCCGGATTAAACAATATGAAACAGACACTTGCATACTATATAACCCCCCATGGGTTCGGCCACGCAATCCGCTCGTGCGAGGTGTTGAGGCAACTGACGCTTCTCGAGCCCGACCGAAAGATCGTTGTTGTCTCCAACCTGCCCGAGTGGCTGATCGAAGAAAATGTCGGCAAGCGCATCCCAATGCGCCAAGCCGTTCTGGATATCGGCCTGGTCCAAGACGACAGCATCCGGTTCGATCTGGATCGAACCCTCACCGCCCTCAATGAACTTTTGATAAATGCAGACGAATTAGTTCGGAGAGAACGTGATTTCCTGCAACGGGAGAAAGTGGGGGTGGTCGTTTCGGATATTTCTTTCCTGCCTTTTGAAGCTGCGCACGGCGAAGAAATTCCGAGTATCGGCATAAGCAATTTCACCTGGGACTGGATTTATCGTGCATATGAGAGTACCGATCCCGGGTGGGGGCGCATTGTGTCACGGTTGCGGCATTACTACGGAAGATGTTCGTTATTTCTGCAACTGCCGCTGCATGGAGACTGTTCATCGTGTCCGAACATCGAAGACATACCTCTCGTGGCCAGAAAGGCCCGCACCAGTTCGGATGAGGTACGGCATCGGCTCGGATATTCGAACGGCGACAAAGTGTTTCTGGTTTCCTTTTCATCGCTGCATTTACCTGAACACGCCCTCGCGAAACTGGAGAAGCTCAAAGACTGCCATTTCCTGTACAAAGGGCCCCTTCGACTCCCTCTTGCCAATGCGCGCTCGATCGACGATCCGGGGCTGCCCTACGTCGACGTGACAGCCGCCGTTGACGCGGTAATAACCAAGCCGGGTTATGGAATCGTATCGGATTGTCTCGCAAACGGCACCCCAATCGCTTACACGGAACGTGGTCTCTTTCCGGAATATCCCATCCTGGTTGAAGCAATAGAGGCTAACCTCACCGCAGCCTATATTCCTGCCGAGAAATTCATCAATGGAGATTGGGAAGAAGCGATGCGGCAAATTTATTCGAGACCTCGGATAATTCCTGAAATGGAAATTAACGGTGCCGAAATTGCTGCGCGGAGAATTCTCAGTCTCCTGAAGTACCAGCAGTAAATTTTTTCCGGAAAATTTCCGAAAATTTCTGCGCTGTCCGAGCTGTCCGTTCAGAGCGTTGGAGGAGACTTCCCCTTCAAAGAGCCTCAAATAGATACGAGCACCGCCGTGATGTTGTCCTTCCCGCCGAGTTCGAGGCACATGGCCAGCATATTCTGAAGTTTTGCGGACAAGTTCCCTTCCGATGAGAGGACCTCTGAGATCTCCTCGTCGGAAAGCAGGTCGTGAAGGCCGTCTGATGAAAGCATGAGAAGGTCGCCGGCATAGAGATCGAATGCCCCGCTGTCCGGTTCGTGCCGGTCGCAACCGACACAGCGCAGCAGTACATTGCGGTACGGATGGAGACGGGCCGTTTCCCTCGTGATCTTGCCTTCTTTGAGAAGGGAGCCGGGGATCGTATGGTCGTTGGAAACGGGTGAGAGCCCTCCGCAGCGAAAAAGGTAGATTCTGCTGTCCCCGACACTGGCCCAGTAAGCCTTTGGACCCGATACGAATACGATGGACAGGGTGGAGCCCATCCCTCTCAAAGACCGGTCGGCGGCCGAGGCATCGAGAATGCTCTCGTGTGCCGACATCATGCAGCGGGTCAGGGCTTCACCGGGATCTTCGCATTCGGAGTCAAAGCCTGCCAGGGCTTCCAACGCTATTTCGGCGGCTATTTCTCCTCCTGCGTGTCCGCCCATTCCGTCCGCGATTGCCGCTAAAACGCTGTTCATCCCTAAGCGGGATACAAAGTAGCGGTCTTCGTTGTTTGGCCTTACTAATCCCGTGTGCGTTATTGCTTCTATTTCCATGATTCCGCCTGGAAAGAAAAAGCGCTGCACGGTTTGAGAATCTCT
This sequence comes from Pseudomonadota bacterium, assembly GCA_023416335.1. The sequence continues at coordinate 4,556 of JAEZHY010000246.1, forward strand.
TCGATACGGCAGCATGTCATCGAAAGAGTCAATACCGCAGACGCAGTGCTTCGAAAGCATTGCTTTTTAGGGCCCCGACAAGCTCGGTCTCGCTTGTGATCTTCTTGGGGAACAGAGTTGCCGCTTTGCCGACCATATGTCTTGCATGGGCATCGCTTCCGGCTATACCGGGCAAGCCAAGATTTGTCGCGAGGGCGTGCGCAAGACCGTTTGTTTCCTCATCGACGTTGCCGTTGATGATCTCTATGCCGGTGAGTTGCTTCAGGAAAACGAGGCGTTTCCAGTCCTTCTGCAAATCGAAGCCCATTTCACGGACAGCAGTGAAGAGGTTCCATCCGCCTCTGGTATGGAAAGGATGGGCGGCAAAGATGACCCCGCCGCACCCGATCACCTGTTCACAGAGTTCAGCAAGGGGAGTCCCGTCTGGGATATCTTTGTGCCAGCCGTATACGAGCATGTCACCAAGATCGGTTCGGGCTTCGATACCTCTGAAGACGGGAAAGTTCAGCTTCTCTCCTATCCTCCTGGCAACTTCAGCGCCCTGCAAAGTCCCGTGCTCGGTCACGCATATCGCATCCAGCGAGCGGATCCTGGCCTCTTCGATCAGTTCCTCAGGCGAGAGTCTGCTGCAGCTTGAGGAGACTTCAGTGTGATTGTGCAAGTCTATCAGCAAATATCGATTACCCCCTGGAACTTCCTCATTGAATTAAGGATAGGATCTTCTGCGACCGCCGACAACAGTTTAAGCCATCCGAGCAGCGAATATCATGCGGTTCGATTGTTTGCCTTGGGTGCTATCCCGCCGTGTGCTATATAGCTTGTCTGCGGGATTCGCCGGGTGTCCACCCGGAAAATGAAAAATGTAACAGTAGATTTTGCAGTGTCGATTTGCCGGGACGATCAGCGGCGGATCGGCCCGATTGTCGATCAACCGTTTGGACGTGAGTTGACAGGTTCGATCCCATGGTTTTCAGTTCCGTAATCTTTCTCTTCTTCTTCCTGCCGGTTTCCCTGCTGCTCTATCTCTTTCCGGGTCGAAAGTGGAGAAACTCATTCTTTCTCGTTGCCAGCCTCTTCTTTTATGCGTGGACTGAATATTCTTACACGCTTGTTCTGATTTTGTCGATTCTGGGCAATTTCGTTTTCGGGATGTTGCTGAATCGCGCATTTGAGCGAGAGAGAGGGGGCTTGTCTGAAGCGAAGCAAAAGAAACGGCTGCTGGTCTGCGGGATTTGCTTCAACCTCGGAATGCTCGTCATTTTCAAGTACACCAGGTTTCTTCTTGGAAACCTGAGTAATGTTTGGAGTTGGTTCGGAATTCCTCAATTTGAAATTCCCTCGGTTTATGCGCCCCTTGGAATTTCGTTTTTCACCTTCCATGCGCTGTCATATCTGATCGACGTCTACCGAGGCGATGCTCCGGCGCAGAAAAGCCCCACGGGGCTCGCGATCTACATGGCGGCCTTCCCGAAAGTTCTTGCGGGACCTATCGTACAATACGGGAAGGCAGTGAAAGAGTTGGGCGCCCGGACCATCACGAGCGGCGCGTTTGTGCTTGGAATTGAGAGATTTATAACGGGCCTGGCGAAAAAGGTCCTGATTGCCAATCCTCTGGCCGCCGTCGCAGACGCAGCATTCAGGCTGCCGGCGTATTCACTGCAACCGCTTCACGCCTGGGTGGGGATACTTTGTTTTACCCTTCAAATCTACTTCGACTTCTCGGGGTATTCCGATATGGCTATCGGGCTTGGCAAGATGTTCGGCTTCGATTTTCCCGAGAATTTCAACTTCCCATACATTTCACAATCCGTTCGAGAATTCTGGAGGAGATGGCACATCTCCCTTTCACTCTGGTTCAGAGACTATCTGTACATCCCGCTTGGCGGAAATAAATGCTCTGCCGGCAGAACGCGGATCAATCTCGTTATTGTCTTTCTGCTCTGCGGTTTCTGGCATGGAGCGAGTTGGAATTTCATAATCTGGGGCGCATGGTACGGCCTGTTTCTTGTCCTCGAACGGACGGCTCTGGGGGGAATTATCGAATCGGCATGGCGTCCGTTACGTCACCTCTATCTGCTGTTCGTCGTCATGATCGGGTGGGTTTTCTTTCGGGCCGAAACGACCGCGTACGCAATTACGTACCTGAAGACTTTGTTCGGACTTCACTCCGGAGGGATAAACGCTGGTGAATTCGGTGCCATGCTGAACGTGGAGCTTCTCTGTATTTCTGTTGTTGCGGTGATTCTGTGCTTTCCGGTTTCGAGGTTTCTACGAACGGTCCGACTCGGACTTGCCGGGGAGCTTCAACCTGTGAGTTTTTCGAAAATTTGCCTTTATGCTTCATACGGGGCCTGGTTGGGCATCCTGCTTTTTGCATCAACCCTCGCACTGGCCGGTGGAACACATAAGGCATTCATATACTTCAAATTTTAGGATGGCCGCCCAATGAAGAGACTCCGCTTCGTTTTCATCGTACTGTTCCTGGCGGCGATATGTTTTCCGGCACTGCAAATGTGGTTTCACTTTTTTGAAGAGTTCGAAGATGCAGAGAAGCGCGAACTGGCTGCATCTCCCCACTGGGGAGTGTCGCCCGCGGGGAAAGTTCCACAGGAATGTGAAGCATACGTCGATGATCATTTCGGGATGCGCCCCGATCTTATTCGATTGAACAACCTGATCAGAATTCGTCTGTTCGGCGTTTCGCCCGCATCGAGCATAGTCGTCGGCAAGGAATCATGGCTGTTCTACTGCTCTGAGGCTCTTGCGGACGGGAATAGTTTCAATGACTACATGGGGGCCATACCGCTTGGCGAGGTGGAACTCGAGAGTCTTCGACTGAGGCTGGAAGAGAACAACCGAAGGTTTGCCGAAAAGGGAATTGTCTACATTGTAGCGATAGCGCCCAATAAGAATACGGTCTACGACGAATATCTACCCGACAGGATCGCGAAATCCAAGGGGCGGACGCGCCTTGACCAGTTTGTTGACCATATGCGGGAAAAGTCGAAACTGAAGATCCTGGATCTCAGGCCGCCTCTGCTGGCGGAAAAGGAACATGTGCCTGTGTACTGGGCAACTGATTCACACTGGAATACATACGGTGCGTACATCGGATATCGGGAGATCATGAAGAGGATCTCGGAAGCGCTTCCAGAAGCTGGAACGGTGCCAATGAACGGACAAGTATCCGTCCGGATGCGGGCCAATGGAGGAGATCTTGCCCAGATCCTCTTTATGCACGATGTAACGCCGGAACAATATAATACCGTGTTCGAACTGGACACGAGAGGACGTCCGAAGCAATTTGAAAAAATCGTGTTTCGGCATGACTCCTTTGGAGATAGTCTGTACCCGTATCTAAGAAACCATTTTCGCAAGATAGTGAATATCGCGCCCTTCGCTCCCTTCCAGTTTGAACGCATTTTCGATGAGAAACCCGAAATAGTGCTGCACATATTTGCGGAGAGATATCTAACCCAGGCAGTGCACGATGATTTTTACTACCAGGACAAGTGAATTGCGCTTCGCAGGTTTATAGCAGAACCCCTCCGGGTCGGCGGCAAGTCGTAATGCCGGCCGGGCAGAGTGGGGCGTGGAATTGGAACGTCTTCCGCAAGCCTTTTTACGCGATCAACATCTCCAAACCGGCAATAAGTGCCGCAATAATCGAGTAGACAATGCCTGTCTGCCAATTCCAGAAAAGAATCACGATAATGGCGCAAAAAGTCAGGAGTGGAATACCGAAGAAGCGCACCTTAGCCGCGAATTGGAGTTTGCGGTAGGCTGAGATTATCTCGGACCTGCATTTCTCACACGTGGATCTGGGCAGCTTCTCTTCCGGATTCTGAAACAGCTCGAAATCGCCCTGTGCCTGACAATAATAGCAGTGTGCGGCCATGTTTTGCCCTTTCCCCTTACGGATCTTTCATTTGTGGAATGGAGTCGGAATCAGGGATACTTTTATCACTATGGGGTACAGCGTACATGGGGCTTTGGTAGTATTTCAGGACGGGAGGGTACTCTTTGTCTGCTGCCAGACAGTAGATTTTTACGTAGAAACGAATAGTCCGGGCAAGATTATCCATACGGCCGAGGTCAATAAATTCTTGAAAATTCGATATATCTTCGATGGTGGGGAGATGCGGTGGGGCGAAACGGGATAGGACCGAATTATCCATACGCACCCCCCCGACCGGAGGAGTTTAATACCGCCGACCAAGGGGGCATGGATTTTAGATGAGCACCTAAAGCCTCAGTCTTTGCCTCTTGGGCCTTTCGACCTTCGAGGGCTCTTCGCTGCCTTCCTTGACCCAGGCCTTGCCGTCGGAATCCTCGAAAGTGTTGTTCTTCAACTTAGCCGAAGCCTGTCCGCCGTCGGAAGTATTCAACGTGAGATCATCGCCGATAATGACAAACTTACCGGAAATCTCGGTGAAGGGGTTCAGCGGATCGGGCGGCTGGGTTCTCTGTTTCAGAACGAATGAGCCGTCTGCATGTAAAATAAGATATTGTTTGCTGTCGTCTTTGTTCAAATAAGTCCCGGCGACAGAGGACGGGTCGGCGCAAAACCCGATTCCGGCAAAACCGAGAAGAAAGATAATTAAAATCAGGCATTTCTTCATCCCAAGACCCTCCGTTTATGTTGGTTCTTCAATCCAGGCGCAGCCTACCTTTGCAATCGGAATGTGTCAACGGTTTTCGCAGGGGCGGAACGCACGGGCGTAAAGGACCATCAGAGTGCAGTCGATTGGAATGAAAGCGGGAATCTCTGCTCAGGAGGAGAATTATCCGGGGCGGAACAGACGTCCAGCATCGCCGGTTCGGCGTCGGATGATTCCAGCGTATAGGCGGGTCGGTCAGACAGCCGAATCCATTTCTCTCGCAGGCGGCTCTAGTCGAGATCGGCTATTGCGGGATCCGGAACGGGTTCCCGGAACTGGAGCCTCCGGTTTTCCAGGAACCACGAATAGAGTTCCGGGTCATTGTATGCTTCCGTCCAGGAATCGTGGCCGGCTTCAGGATAAACTGTGAAAGTCACGTCTCCTCCGCAGAGCTTCAGAGCCAGAATCATGCCCTGAGCTTCCGAGATTGGGATAATCTTATCTTTCGCTCCATGGAAGGCCCACACAGGCAGATCTCTCAAAGCACAGACGGTATTTGGGCTGCCGCTGCCGCAAATCGGAGCGATAGCCGCAAATCTCTCCGGTTGCGCAATGGCGAGTTCCCATGTGGCAGATGCTCCCGTTCCAATGCCGGTCAGGTAAATCCGATCGGGGTCGATCCGGAACTGCCGTGCTGTTTCATTGAGGACATCGGCCAGAAGAGCGACGGACCATTCCTCGTTTTCTGGGCATTGCGGCGAGATCACGATAAAGGGGAAGTTGTCCTTTTTCTCCAATAGCCTGGGCAATCCGTGGGCTTTTAATATTTCCAGGTAATTGCCTTTTGCTCCCATGCCGTGAAGATACAGGATTGTCGGCCAACTCTCAGCGGTGTCATAGTCAGACGGAAGGTACAACAAAATGGGATATGTTTTCGCGGGAAAGAATGGCTTCTGCATTTGTATTCCTCGTTTGAAACGGGCATTTCACTTCTTCACCCCGGAGACTACTCCGGAAGCATCAGAGGAAACCGATTCCCTTCGAGGAAAAGATAACCATTCTCGGAAAATTGAAACATTTCCGCCAGCCGGAAGACGATAACAGAGCCTCTTTGGAATTCAAGGAATAGGGTATTTACTCTTGCCAGGACAACGTGCTCAAAGGAGAGGGGTTCTCGTTTTCAACAGCGAGGGTTTGATCCTGCGTGGACGCTTCGGCTGATGCAGCCTCGTACTCGGCCGCAGAATGGAGGTAGGCAATTGCGAGCACGCCCAGGCAAATTATCCCGATAAACGCGAAAATCAAAAGAGTTAAAAGCCACATAAGAAAGTCTCTCCAGTGAAGCCGTCATAACCTGTCCGCACTAAGATAGCAACGGATTAAAGAATGAAAACCGACGGAAGCTGATTTTTTGAGTATTCAATTCTGCAATTGGGCATGGTTTGTGAAGTTTGGGGGTACGGGAGGAGACGGAAATGCGCGGACTTTGCGAACAGAATTCCAGTGAGTGCCGTTATTTTGAGCTGGACGGGGAACCTTTTGTCTATGATGAAGGGGCGCTGAAAATCTTCCGGATGTGCTCAAAGGAATGGTTTGAGGTCTCGATGCGCGATCCACTCTTAAAGGATCTTCAGAGAGGAAGGCGTATATCGAGGGAAGAAGCCCTCGCAATGGCATCAGGATCATAGTTTTCTATGGAAGCACGCAATGTAGGGAAAAACATACAGGGTGTTTGCAGTATCCTGCAGTTCGCCTGTCGGGAAGTCGATGCCGGGAATACGCCGAGACAGCGAAGAAAAAGTGCAGGGAGCCGACAATGAAGGCTTCGATGATGCAAGTAATGCAAAAGTGAAGATGAAACCGGCCCGGTTCAGCCGGGCCGGAGGGTTTTCTATCTGCAATGACCGGGGACCCACCTGCCATGATCATAATGGCCGGGTACCCAACGCAGGTGACGCCAGTGCCCCGGGGTCCATTTGCCGTGACGATTGTGGTGGCCCTGAACCCATACTTTACCGCACCTGCCTCTGGCCGCGTCGGCGTAGCTGAAATTGAATGTCATGAGAAGAGCAAGGCACAGACTCGCAACAAGATACTTCATCATTCTTCCTCCGGATTAGTTTGGGTATCATGGATGTGGGTGGAACTCCATCCTTGTCCATGTAATCGGTACGAATGTGATGAAGTCTTAAGCAAAATCCGGACCGCTGAGGGGGAAGAAGAAAAAGACGAGAGGGAACCCAACACGCCGGCCGCGTGCATATGCAGTTGGCGCTCCATAATTCCGGAGGGGTGAGCGAACTATGGACTGCTATCAATCCTCTTCCTGATGAACATATCGCAGAGTGCCGGAGAACACGCCGCCTGAGCTGCCCACCATTGTACCGGAAAGTGAAATTGTGGCGCCACTATTACTCGGTATACAGAATGCTGAACTGGCGAGGCTTGGGCGATTAAAGTTTTTCACTGTGCCGGTGGTCACCTGATTGGCGGCTCCAATATTAACGGTGAAGATCGAGTCGCCAGGGGAGCCGGTTCTGATAGCGGAAAATGAAGCGGAAAGATCTCCGCAGTCTTCCAACGTGCCACTGAAAAACACTCCGCTTTCACTGGTAACATACAGAGAGCAGTCACTAATAGTCGTGACGGAACCATCCGCGGAAACGATAGTGACCGATCCTTCCCACTCTGAATTGTTAAGGAAACCAGTTGATGCCTGGGCAACACCCGTTGCCAGCAACAAGAAAAGTCCAATTACCAAAAGCTTGAATTTCGACATCGATTACCTCCTGCCTATTGTTGGGGTTTGATTCCTATTTTCAAGTCAGAGGATAATGTCTCTGTTCCGACCGGCAATTGGGGAAAATCACGCAAATTAGGTATTCAAATCCCCCCTGGTACAGAGATGGAGATAATGTCGAGGATATTTTTTGTTCCGTAAAAGTTGGGAACTTCGGATACATAGAAGAGACAAGGCGTTGGACCAAGGAATTGTATTTCTTGATAAAGGTGACATGGGAAACATCGAATTGGACAAAACAGGGACTGGGGGAAACTCACTATAGTAATGTTCGGTTTGCACCACTTAAGCTGGTTGCCGTACTGCCGGGCTTTACGTATTCTTCACTCCGCATGCCAAATTGTGATTCGAGTCGGTACTCCCGGTCCTGGAAGGGTATTATGGGTGGGGCAGGGGACGTGAAAGGTTTGGCTCTGAGAAAGCGCAGCAGGCAGTAGGTCGGGACGGCTCCTTTTCGCAAAGTGTTGAGGGGGGGAGAACAGCCGGAAAGAAGAAAGCCGACCTGCCTGACAGGCAGATCGGCTTCTCACAATATTCTCCCGAAGGGTGAGTGAGCGGGCTCGAACCGCCAACCTCTGGGGCCACAACCCAGTGCTCTAACCAGTTGAGCTACACCCACCGTCGTTGAACGTCACTAGATAGCATTTGGGAGCGAAGAAATCAAGCCCGAAGTCTGCCCTGGTGGTCGGGCGATTTCCTGGCAGCCGGGTTCACCCGGGAGATCTCTATTTCGGACCGGCATCAGGACTGGTGAGCAACTGGTGCGCAGGTCCAAAACTCAGTTTTCGGGCTATGAGGGTTGCCAGAAGAGAGCCGATCGCCGTTGAACCGGTGAGCATGAGCATGACCACTATCTGATACCGTATGGCAAGAGCAGGGTCCGCTCCGCCCAGAATCTGGCCGGTCATCATTCCCGGAATAAAGACGATTCCGACGCCCATCATGGAATTTATGGTGGGTATCATCCCTGCCCTCATAGCGTTGCGGACAATCTCGGCACTTGCCTCCTTGTAGTCGGCTCCGAGACAGAGCATCATCTCGACCTCGGAACGGCGGTTCCTGAAATCCGAAAAGAGACGCTCGAGGGCTATCGCGATAGCGGTCGTGGAGTTTCCGATGATCATTCCACCCAGAGTGATGAAATATCGGGGACTCCACCAGGGATCGGCTCCTACTATGAAACCGGAGACGAAGGCGGTGACGAGAAGGTATGCCGCAGCCATCAGAATGAGAGTAGGCAGAAGATACGGAATCTCGCGCTCTTTGACCCTGTCCCTGATAATCCAGGCAGCAAAGACCGTCATGAAAAGAAAGCAAACGACAACCAGCCATTCCAGATCGAGTGCGAACACGATTGAGAGAACGTAGCCCATAATGAAAAGCTGAACGAAAGTTCGAAGGGTGCCGATAAGGAGATCTTTTTCGAGTCTGAGACTGAAAAAGAGCGACGCTGCCATAGAAAGGGCAACGAAGAAGAGGCCGGCGCACAGTCTGATAAAATCGATATCGTGTGAATTCATGCCATATCCCGCCTGAAGATTTTCCGGTCGCTTATTTCATAAACCGTTATCGGTATGTGAGAAGAATAGAAATGCTGATGGCTTGCAAGTAAAATGGTAATGCCCATTTCCGCATTAAGTTTTCCTATGACGCTTTCCACCGCTTCCCTGCTTTCGACGTCCAGAGCGCTGACCGGTTCGTCAAGCAGGAGGATCTCGGGCTTCAGAAGCAGAGACCGCAGGAGGCAGAGTCTTTGTTTCTGGCCGCCCGACAGGTTCGTTGCCTGATCGGAAAGCTTGATTCCCCGGAGACCGAAGTCTTCCATCAGCCGAATAAGTTCTGTGCCTTCGGGCGGAGGCAATGGGCGGTTGATCCTGAAACGGAACGAGATAAGGAGATTGTCTGAAACCGTACCGGGTACGAGAGTGGGCGTCTGCTGGATGTAACATATGGAATGCCTGAGAACGGGCGGAGGATAATCGGAAAGAGGTCTGTCGCGAAAAAAGATCTCTCCTGATTCGGGTTGTTCCAGCCTGTTGAGCAGCCTCAAAAATGTCGACTTTCCGCTGCCTGAAGGTCCCTTGATATGGTTGAAGGAGCCGCGTTCGAATCCGATATCAAGGTCTTCGAAGAGTGCTCGTTTATCTTTAAAAGTAAAATTCAGCTTTCGGCAGCAAAGTAAAATCCGATCTTCATTCATCGACAATATCCGCCAAAGGAGTCAGAGGAAGAAAGCCTCACGTAATGATTATTGCCTGGCAACCTACCATGCTATAGACTAGGTGTTGATTGTATATTCGTATTACTAACTCGGAAAGGGGCGGCATGGAACAAAAAGAAGATATCATGGCAATAGCCAGGGCATTTATGCGGAGCCGTATCATACTGACAGCCGCGGAACTCGATTTGTTCACCAGAATTCAAGACGGATATGCAACATCGGAAAAGATCTCGCAAGCTGCAGGCCTGGATCGCAGAGCGCTTGAACGCGTTCTCGACTGCCTGGTGGTATTTGGATTTCTCGATAAAAAAGGCGAGACCTATTCTCTCAGCGAAGCCGGGGCCGCGTTTTCTTCCAGGAATGCAAAAAGTTCTCTTCCCATGCTCCTTCACATGAGCAGGCTTTGGGAAAGCTGGGGCCGTCTTACGGACGTTGTCGAGAAGGGGCCGGGAGGTGACCAGGGTTCTTCGATTCAAATGGACGAAGAAAGCAGAAGGGCTTTTATTGGTGCCATGCACGTAATCGGCAGGAGCCTGTCGGAAGATGTTGCGGCCTCGCTCGATCTGAAGCGTTTCAGAAAATTGCTGGATATAGGCGGAGGATCCGGGACCTATACGATCGCTTTTCTCAAGCAGAATCCACAGATGAGCGGTGTTCTCTTCGACCTTCCGGACGTTATCGAAATGGCGAGGGAGCGCCTCATTGCGGAAGGTCTTGCCGGACGCACGGAACTGGTCCCGGGGGACTTTTACAAGGACGAGTTGCCGCAGGGATGTGATGTGGCACTGCTTTCAGCAATAATCCACCAGAATAGTCCCTCGCAGAACCTGGAACTTTACAGGAAAGCCTTTCGCGCGCTTGAACCCGGAGGCATGCTGCTCATCAGGGACCACATAATGAGCGAAGCAAGGACGTGGCCTCCCGAAGGGGCGACTTTTGCAATCAACATGCTGGTCAACACACGTGGCGGCGACACATACACGCTGGCGGAAGTCGAAAAAGATCTCACGGAGGCGGGATTTGGCGACGTTCAACTATTGCGGTCCGGAGAGAGAATGGACTGTATTGTCGGAGCGACCAGGCCGAAATAAGAGAACTCAAAAAATCGCGATTGCCGCTCTTTGACGGCAATAAGATACCCCATGATCGGGGGACCCGAGTTGTGAAGCCGTCAAGCTATTATCCATAAAGCCAGCTGATTTGAGATCTGGGTCAATTTGGCAGCGACCCGGCCCATCTGGAACTGAACGACCTCGGAAACTCCGCGCCTGCCGATGACCAAAGAGCCGTAGGCTCCGTGCATTGCTTCGTCCAGCAAGGCACCGGCTCTGCTGCTCACGCCGGTGATCACCTTGGAGTTGACCCTCGGCTGTTTGATGCCCGAGTTGACAAGGGATTTGGTGACCTTGTTGAAGGTCGGCATGATGGCACTTTGAGCATGTTCTATTACTTTTTGCGCGTAGGATTCGGTGATAAACTCCGGATTGGATCTTTCGGGACTGCGTATAACATGGGCCAGCGTTACCGCGGGGTCACTGGCGCTCAGATGCTTCCCTACGAAACTTGCCGCTTTGAGCGCTCCGGAAGAGCTGTCGAGTCCTATGAGAATCTTGCCCAGTTTAGGCTTGCCTCCCACAATGCATAAGGGGACATTGGTGAGACTCCCGAGCACCTTGCTCGCGACTCCACCCAAAGCCGGTTCGGCAATCGCGCCGAGCCCCCGCCGTCCGAGCGCAACGGCATCATAGCCCGTTTTGACCTCTGCTATCGCATCCCTTGCGATTCCGGCCTGACGCTTCTGTATCTTTATCCTGATCAGGTTTTCCTGGGCGCCGGCGGTAATGAGGATGCGTGAAGCCTGTTCCATGCATGCGCGGATCTGGGCTTCTTTCTTGCTTTCCCAGTCTTTGAGGTAGGTGATGTACTGGGGACCGAGGGGATCCTTTTCCCAGTCCCAGAAAGAATCGGGTATGGGGTCGAGGACGTTGAAGAGCACGATCTCCGTTTGCCACAGAACATAGGCTCTGCTTATATAGGAGACCATCTCAAGGGACTGACTCGATCCATCCACCAACAGGAGAATTCGCTTTTTGAGTGTGGCCATTTATCTCTTCAACGTCTGGGAGTAGGGGGTTACGAACCGTTCAGTCTCAGCTATTTCCTGACGGACTGAATACTCGACCTGGGAAGAAAAAACTCCTCCTTGTCAAGAACTTCATGGATAAGGAACAGCTCTTCAGGTGTGGGCGGAGGCGTTTCACCCTTGACTCGCCCGATGTCCAGATCAAAGAGACACAGTTTTGCTATATTCTCGGGTGTTTGCTCCGGATGGTAAGTTTCGAGGTACATTCTTCCGGTTCCTTCGTCGAAGCGGAAAACACCTGCAGTGCTGATGACCGCGGAAGGTCCTCCGCGAAAGGAACTGCCGTAAAGTTCCCTTCTATGGATGAAATCACCTGACGGCCACTTTTTAACACGCCATCCGGGGCTCGTGATATAGGTCACCTGTTCGACAAAACGTCTTGGTTCGTGCAGCATGACGTAGACCGTTCGATCCGCGAAGGAGCAAATATCCGGGGTCCCGCCGCTTCCGGTGAGACGGAGTTCGGGATCGAGATAGTTGCCGACGACGGTAGTGTTGACGTTGCCGTACTCGTCAATTTCCACCCCGGTAAGGAATCCCACATCCACACAACCGCGTTGAGCAACGAAGAAGGCCTCACACTGTCCGGAGGATCTGGAGGAACCCGCGATGCAGCGCGGGTCGCCGACGGAAGTAGGCAATGCGGCGGGATTGCTGTCGAAGGTCCCCGCTTCGAACATCAATTTCAGGTTGGGGGCGTGTGTCTTCTTAGCGAGCATAATGGCCAAAATGGGCATTCCCATTCCCGCCATGACGACTTCCCCGTCGCGAATCTCACGGCTTGCTGCAACGGTCATAAGATCGGCGAGGGTAAACCCTCTTTCTTTGCCGTGCTTCTTGGCCTGCATGGAATTTACCCCCTGTGAGCGGTGCTTCTGAAGCCGAGTGCCCTGTTTGCCTTCAGGTTTATGAGGCGAGTGGACCCGAGTTTTTCGAGATAGCTTTTGTAATTGGTTCCAAAGATCCATTCCCGCGCAAATTCATCGAAGCCTTCCTGGGTTCTGGTCTGCATATAGAAGTTGCGGATGAAATCCCCGTCAGCATCGTAAAACCCGGCAGAGCCGGTAGGATGGGCGCCGTAGGGGCATTCGACAACATAATCTACAACCAGACCCGGAATCGTATTCATCCGCGGGTCTCTGCGGAGATATTCTTCAGGAACTATTTCCTCGGCAAGCACGATTGTAATGTCGGCGGCTCTCGCTATTTCGGGATCGGAAAAGTATTGTCCGTCAATCCTGACGGTTCCTTCGAGGCCGGCTTGCTGAACGGAGAGCACGGCAATATCGGGTTTGGCGGCTGGAACCAGGATCTGACACCCTCCGTCAAAGAAGGGATCCTCCCGCATCTCATATTTCGTTGCAGGTATCTTCGGGTTCTTTCCTTTTCGAAGACCGGCCTGGCCCAGCATATCGTAAGCAGGGTTGTGAATGTCGGTGCCGAGAGCGGTTTGAGAGGGGATGTAAGGGATACCGGCTGAACCGGCCAGGAACCGAAAACCCATCTCGAAGTGGCTGTAATCCTCGCAAATGATCTCTTTATTTTTTAGCTTGCGTGAAAGATTAGCTCCATACTTTCCATAAGTTTCGTGGCCTATCCAGGAAGACTCCAATATGGAAACACAGCCTGCGCCTATGAGAAACTCGGAATGCGGGCCGCTGTTCACCTCTATCAAGTGCAAAGCGCGTCTCTTTCGGCGAATGAGCTCGAATGCCAATGCGCATGGTCGGCGCCAGATCGTGAATCCGGAAAAGGTGATCATTGAACCGTCTTTCACGATCTCAGCCGCGTCAGCCAGGGAAATCAGCTTGGAATGACTCATTTTAATCTGCCTTTTCACGCCAGTATGGAAAGCAAGTGAGGTGTACTTTTCCTGACTAATGTACTTAAATTAGACAAAACTGCAATAAAATACAAAGGCATTTTTGCGTGTGAATGTTTGAACATGACCTGCGATGGAGATTTTCTTTTTCGCCTGCGCATGAGGGGTTTCGTCAATTGTTTTGCCGTCCGCATTCCGGAAAATCCAACTACTGGAATATACGGGCTTAATTAAACAGGCAGACGGATTTCTCCAGCTGCACTAACGTCTTTTAAAAAATATTCTTGACATAACGGCACACAACGAAGAATAATCCTGTGCGGTGAATCACAAATTCAGAAAAATGTTGCAGGCAGCAATTATTTTTCCTTGTCGATCGCGTGTGATCCTCGTTTTCGCGCTCTAACAGAATCTCTCTCTCATCGGCTACATTTCCCCTATGCGCTCTGTTTTGTAGCTGTTTACTCTTCCCGATTTTTTCCCCTGCTTTTCTTTTCTGCGGTTATTGCAGCTTGCTTGCCCAGGATTTTTCCCTCGAAACGGACAAGTATGGAAAAGTTTCAGAAGAACTGTGATCAGTGCGGCAGGCCTGAGGACGCTTTTGAATTCTGCGAGGCGCGGTGCATGCTGCAGAGCTGCGATAAGTGTAATTTTCTCCTGCAGTTGTATGGAACGGGATGTGGGAATATTCACGTCTATTACCTTTGCAGGGATTGTTATGAGAAACGGATCGAGAGAGGGTATGTGGAACCCTAGCAAGGAGGTGGGCTTTTCGACGGACAATCAGTAGAGCGCTAATACTCAATTCTTATCATAACCACGGAGGAAAAACATGGCTGTTGACAAGTTGATGACACTCAAGGAAGCGGTATCCAGATTTATCAAAGATGGGGACACCGTCTACTACGGCGGGTTCCAGATCATGGTTCCCATGGCCCTTACGCACGAGATTATCCGGCAGAAAAAGCGAGATCTTACCACGATTGAATCTTCGACCGATGTTGGCGGCCTTGACATTCTGACGGGGGCCGGATGCGTGAAGGAGATTCACTCGGCATGGATCATGAACTGGTATGTGAAGGCTCCTTATGCCATCCGCCGTGCCTTTCAGTCGAAGATGACCAAAAGGTATGATGTTTCCAACTTCGCGGCTACGAGCGCATTGATTGCCGGGTTCCTTGGAGTGCCCTTCTTGCCGGTACGCGGGAATATCGGGACCGATATGCTGAAATACAATCCCACCGATTTGTCCATCGTCAAAGACCCGTTCAGTGGTGAGGAAATCACGGCAGTCCGCGCGTGGCGTGCCGATGTAGCGGTTATACACGCACAGGTAGCCGACAGACTCGGCAACGTCATGAGCTGGGGAACCCGCGGTGTAACGGATGAGTTTGGCGCAATGGGTGCAAAACGTGGTGTAATAGTCACGGCGGAAGAAATTGTCGAACCGGAAGTCGTCAGGGCTGATCCCGACCGGACCGTTGTTCCGTACTTCAAGACTCTTGCGGTGGTCCACTGCCCGTGGGGTGCGCATCCGTCGGCATGCCGCGGCTATTACGGCCTGGACATCAGGTTCAGCCAGTACCAGGGCAAGTATGAACGCAGTGCAGAGCTTCTCCCGAAGTTCCTGGATGAATGGGTATATGGCTGCGAAGACCACAATGCATACATAAAGAAATATATCCAGAAGTTCGGTCAGGAAGGTCTCGACCGGCTCAAGCCGACCCTCGGATTCAAGCCGAAATACCAGGTTGATTACGGCTACCACGACCCGGCAGTCTGGAAAGGTGTGCCGCAGTACACCGACGAATACATCAAGGCTTAAGCTGGCCGTCCCAATAGCGCAAAGGAGAAGAGACAATGCATGCAACAAATTACAAACTGACTGAACTCATGGTCGTCCGCTGTGCCAAAGAAATCATTGACGGCGAGGTTTGCTTCGCCGGTGTCGGCCTTCCTTTGGTTGTCGTTAGTTTTGCGATGGCCACACATGCCCCCAACATGATTCTTTTCACCGAGGGCGGCTCCATTCGCGCCACTGCACCTCCGGGACTGGCCATTACGGTTGACGATCCGGCGCTGTTCGCTAACGGAGACGCGACCTTCGGAATGCTCTCCACTATGGCCGCCCTGCAGAGGGGGGAAGTCGATGTTGCCTTCATCGGCGGCGCCCAGATCGACAAGTACGGCAACATCAATTCCACCGGCGTTGGCGACTGGTCGAAACCGGAATCATTCACATACTTTGCCGGAAGCGGCGGCGCAAACGATATGGCCACCTCCGGGAAACGCGTTCTTGCGATCATGCCTCAGGATCCCAAGAAATTCGTCGAACAGGTGGACTATGTGACCACCCCGGGATTCCTGGACGGCCCCGGTTCTCGTGAGAAATGCGGTATGATCGGCGGCGGCCCTTCGGTCGTTGTCAGCACGATGGGTGTTTACAGGTTCGATGAGAAGACCTGCGAGATGTATCTTGCGGAATATTTCCCGGGTCAGTCTGTAGAGAAGGTCAAGGCGAATTGCTCGTTCGATCTGAAGATTGCACCTGATGTGAGAGAAACCACCCCGCCCACGGAAGAAGAAATTACCATTCTGCGCAACATCGATCCGACCGGATTCTACCTGGGATAGGTCACCAAATACAAATTGTTCGTGCTCGCCGGCGGGGCTCTGTGTTCCGCCGGCTTTTTTTTCCGTCAAATCATTGTCCGGCCTGCCCATTTACGTCCTGCCTTGCTTTTTTGCTTATGAAAAGAGATAAAAAAGCCGACTTTTTTTCTGGACTGACAGACTCCGGCCTGTCGGCTGTTCCATTAATCTCGTCTGTCCTTACGCTTTAGGGCGGCTTTTGCACTACTGGAGGTAGTTCCCGCAATGGATAGTCCCAAAGAATCGGATGAAGAAAAATACTACCGGTCTCTGAGAGAATACTCCAGAGTGGATGGGTTTCTTCCGGTTCAGATCCGTGTCGTCGAGGAAGAGATGCGTTTCAGTATCCGGTCACGCACATCGGTGGAATCGGCTTTGACCGAACACCCCGAGATGCCGGAACCGGAAGACCGGTTGGTAGCCGAATGTCTACGCATCCTGAATTCCAAGCTCGATACCATAATCAGGATGCTTGCTTTTCAGACCAGAGATTACATGTCTCTAAAGATCGAACAGATCAACATAAGCGCAGGCGGACTCTCGACCTTTGTCGACGAAGCCGTCCCTCTCGGCGCTGTGGTCGAAATCCGGTTAGTGCTGCCCAATTCGCCATACATGGTTTTCTACATATACGGTAACGTCGTCAAGTGCGAGCAGGCTTCCGACAGATTTGCCGTCTCAATCGGCTTTACCGAGATCGACGAGGATATACGCGAACAAATTGCAAAATTTGTGTTCGAGAGGCAGCGGGAAATTCTTCGCAAAAAGAGGAGGCCATAGGCTGCTCACATGTTCGTATTGATCGGCATAGTCATCGTATTGGGTGCGGTTCTTGGCGGGTACCTGATGGAGGAAGGAAACCTGGCCCTTCTCGTCCAACCGGCTGAATTCGTGATCATTTTCGGCGCGGCGCTCGGCGGCTTCATCATATCCTCGCCAATGAAGGTCATAAAGGCGGTCCAGGCCAGTCTTATGCGGATGTTCAGCAGCAGGATTTACGGCAAGAGCGACTACGTGGAAGCCCTCGTTCTGCTGAACGAGATATTCTTCAAGATCCGGAAGGAAGGCCTTGTTTCGATTGAATCCGACCTGGACGAACCTGAAAAGAGTCCGATTTTTAAGAAATATCCGAAGTTTCTCAAAAATCACCACGCTGTCGCCTTTCTTACGGACACCTTGCGCACTCTTACCATCACCGATATAGAGGCCCACGAACTGGCGTCGCTGCTGGACTATGAAATAGATGCCCATCACGAGGAAGCGCTTGTTCCATCCAAAAGCATCGCCAACGTTGCGGATTCACTCCCCGGCCTGGGAATCGTCGCGGCGGTTCTCGGTGTAGTTCTGACAATGAAAAAGATCAGCGAGCCTCCGGAAGTCCTGGGCCACAGCATCGGCGCGGCCCTTGTCGGGACTTTCCTCGGGGTGCTTATGTGCTACGGCTTTGTAGGCCCTATTTCCCGCAACATAGAAGCAATCGCAAATGAAGACCGGGAATTTCTTACGGTTCTGAAAGCTGCTCTACTGGCATTCGTAAACACTCCCTCCCCTCAGGTGGCGATTGAGTTTGCACGGCGTGTGGTTCCGGGGGAACTGAAGCCGTCTTTCCTGGAACTCGAAAGCGTAATCAAGAAATCCAAGAAGTGAAAAGATGGAAGATAAACCGAAAAAAGTCATAATAAAGAGAATCAAGAAGAGCCACGAAGGACATCACGGCGGGAGCTGGAAGGTCGCTTACGCCGACTTTGTAACCGCAATGATGGCCTTCTTCCTTCTGATGTGGCTCCTGAACATGACATCTCAGGAGAAACGGGCCGTTTTGGCCATGTACTTCAAGCACTTCAGCCTGTTTGAGAAGGGTGGAAAGTCTTTCATGCACGACGGCGGGCTGCGACCTTCCGGTCAGAATTACGGTGGTGAGGAAATAATAGAGACCGGCGAGCATTCGTCGGGAATAACGAACGACGAGCTTGCAACGAAGCTCATGACCGGGGTTCAGCAGAACGTTCAGGGCGTCGGCAAGGAGCAATTCTACTTAGCGATCTCCGAGGAAGGAGTACGTATCCAGATAGTCGACTCAAAGGAGAATCCTATCTTTCCACCGGGGAGCGCTCAGCTGACGGATACTGCGAAGAAGATCGTCCGATCGGTCGCGTCTGTACTTAAAAATTTTCCAAATGAAATAGCTGTGGAAGGACACACCGATTCTTCTCCTATCAAGAACGAGCAGATTTCGAACTGGGAGCTTTCGGTAGCCAGGGCATCTTCGGCCCGGCGCGAGTTGGAAGCGGCGGGGATCTCGCCATACAGAATTGCGAGGGTCGTGGGCTTTGCTGACAGGATCCCGCTTTTTACCGACTCTCCCGATGACGTGCGAAACCGCCGGATCAGTATCCTCTTTGCTCGAAACAAGAAACTCAAGCCGAAAGACAAGCTGGACTGGCTGATGAAACCTCCGGCCTGATCGGAGAGGCGAGAGGGAATTCAACGTGACGAATGCCGCCTGTTCGACCGGTCACGCCACCTGATAAATGGCTGGACGATATCGAGGTTCCGGGATAGGTTTCCCGTGGTCGCGTGCGGCTTCCAGCCATGTCTCCTTGGCCTTGAGTACTTCCCTCAGCGCTTCCTCGGGAGTTGAGCCGAAAGCGGAACAGTGCTTCAAATCCGGAATATCGGCAATGTAGCCCTCATCTTCTTCACTGTAAAACACGTTAATGTGATAGTCTTTCATTCCGCATCCTCAATTTGAAGATTGTACCGCTCAATTATCTGGAGAAGCTGCTTAATTTGATACGGTTTAGCTTTCCCTTTCGAATTTTGGAGATTTACGAGTTCCGGCACGTCTGGATGTACATAAATATGGTGGTCGCCTGTGGTGCGTGATAGTTGGAATCCGAACGCTTCGGCACAGGCCACAGCTTCCGAAAACCGAATGTTCTTCGAACCTGCAAGCATTTTCTGCAGCAATTTCCGTCTCTTCATGGAACTCTTCGAAAGTGTGGTGCAGACCCATTTGAAGATGAAAGCCGTAAACGCTTGGATGCAAAGAGCATTTCAGGTAACACTATACATTATAGCACAGAGGCGACAGCGCCGCACTGTTATCAGGTACGTTATGATGCTGGACTGATGCCAAACAGCAAAGCCGGCGCGTCGTCAAGCTTTCGCCGGACAATCTCACTCAGGTCCCTGCCTGTTCCTTTTGCGTGAATTCTCATAGTGTCATATACTCTCTCAAATCCTTACGCTGCTTTTCACTACAAATGCCTGAAAGGTGCGAATGTGCAGTTGACGAAGTTAATGCAAGAAAAGCTGAGGCGTGCTTTCGATGCGCGTAGAGTAGCGGTGGTCGGTGCTTCCCCGGAGCAGCTGTCGATCGGCATGGGGCCTGTCTATAATCTGCTCTCCTGCGGCTTCGACGGTGACGTCTTTCCCGTCAATCCGAAATATGACGAGGTGCTGGGGCACAAATGCTACCCGGATCTCGAATCGATCGACCCGCCTCCGGATCTGGCCATTCTGATAGTGAACCAGCATCTAGCTGTCGAACTGACCGAGCGGGCCGGCAAGCACGGGGTCGGCGCCGTCACGATCGTGGTGGGGGGATTTAGCGAGATCCGTTCGAATGGAGAACTCCTCAACGAGAAATTGAAGGAAATCGCCTATCGCTACGAGATGCCGGTCATCGGTCCCAATACGCTTGGGTTCTGTTGCAGTCATCAAAAACTCAACGGAATCTTCTGGCACTTCTCAACCGACCCGGGAAATATCGCCGTGATAACACAAAGCGGCGGCGTCGGACTGACAATTGTTCATTGCCTTCAGAGCCTTTATTGCGGCCTGAGTCACTTCGTTGGTGTCGGCAACAGGACCGTTCTTGACTTCAGCGATTACATCAACCTGCTGAAGGCCGACCCTGCGGTCGGCGTTATAGTTCTTTTTGTAGAGGGCGCATCGGACCCGCGGCTGCTCTACGATGCCATGAAAGATGCCGGTGTCTCGAAACCCATTGTCGTATACAAGGCTGGGAAGAACGAGGCCGTGTCGAAGGCGACGGCGACCCATACCGGCAGTCTGGCCGGCGAGTATCGTCTGTACAGGGCAATGTTTCGCCAGGCAGGAGCTATTGAAGTCGGATCTTCTCTGGAAGCCGCAGTGGCCGCCAAGGCTTTGAGCATGGTGGAAATTCCCAAAGGGCCGAGGCTCTGCGCTCTCACTTTCACAGCCGGGCCGTGCATAGTCGCCATGGACAGGCTCCTCGACAAGGGATGGGAGCTGCCCGATCCCGACCCGGAGCTAAAAAGGAAGATACTTTCGGTAATCGGAGAAAAGACCCCGGTCGAGATCCAAAACCCTGTCGATTTGACCGGCCCGGGCTTCCTGCCGAAAAACTACATCCCTGTGCTGCAGGCAGTCATGGATGAGGATTTCGATGCGTACCTGCTCGTGTGGAGCTATACGCCTCTTATCCGCGTACCGGTTATCGAACTGGAGACTCTAGTAAAGAAACACCCCGAAAAGAGTGTTGTTTTTGTGATTCTTGGGAATCCGATCGAGACGGCTGTCTATGTGAAAGAGTTGACGTCAAAAGGAGTGTGTGTCTTTACAACGCCGGAAGATGGAGCCGTTGCCCTGAACGCGTTGATGTCGCGATACTGCTTTCTGGAAAGAGAGAGAAGCGATGATTCTGCCTGAATACGAGGCTAACAGGATGCTCGCCGAGGCCGGGATTCCGGTCATCCCGCTAAGTGTGGTGAATTCGCCGGAAGAGGCGTTGAATGCAGCCGCCAGGGTTGGCTTTCCCGTCGTGGTGAAACTTTCCTCTTCGAAATATACGCACAAGTCTGAAATAGGCGGTGTTCGGGTCAATCTGAAAACCGATGACGATGTCGCAGCCGCATTCGGGCACATGGATGGGTTGCGGCGGGAACTTGACTCATCGGCACTGATAATACTGGAACCGATGGTTCCGGCCGCGGCGGAGTTGTTTGTCGGTTTTCAGCGCCATGACCAGTTCGGAGCTGTTATCAGCATCGGGTTGGGAGGGACCCTGCTGGAGCTGACCTCCGATGTGGCGTTTCGCCTGTTGCCCGCAAGAAAGGTTGATTTTCGCGAAATGCTCGGCGAGCTGAAGTCGTGGGCGAAATTGAAAAAAGGCTTCCGGAATTTCCCGGCGGCCGATGAAGAAGGCGTTGTGAATCTTCTGGAAAGAGTCTCGGATTTTGTTCTGTCGAGGCCCGATCTGCTCGAACTCGATCTCAATCCGGTCATCCTCCAGGCGGACGGGGCCAGGGCTGTTGACGCACGGATCGTGCTCGCTCCATGAACCCCGCCGCCGGGGGAGTAACGGCTACTTGCCTGCGAGTTTGTTGAAAAGCGCTATTATCGATCGGATTCCACTGAAGAAGTCTTCCAGGAAAAAACGCTCGTTTGGCGAATGAGCGCCGTCGTCCGGATTTCCCCATCCGAGGAGGAGAATGTTCTCCTGGCCGAGATAGGTCTTTATGAGATTGACGATGGGAATGGACCCGCCCTCCCTGATGAACACGGGTTTTCTTCCAAACCCCGCCTCGATAGCTTCTTCAGCCGCGCGCATCGCTGCGGTGTCTCTTGAGACCAATACCGGTTCGGCTCCGTGCAGTTCGGTGACTTTGATCTTCATGCCGCGGGGAGTCTTGGCATTTATGTAGTCCTGGAAAAGGGCGGTTATTTTGCCGGGCTGCTGGTTTGGTACGAGCCGCATGCTGACCTTTGCCGAGGCTTTCCCCGGGATGATCGTCTTGGCGCCTTCGCCGGAGAATCCTCCCCAGATCCCGTTGATATCAAGGGTCGGCCTGGCCGACTTGCGTTCAATGACGGTGTATCCCGGCTCTCCGGTTAACTCCGAAACCCCGAGATAATTTTTGAGTGCGGCTTCGTCGAGCGGCAGAGAGGCCATTTCCCTGCGCTCCCAATCCTGGAGCGGTAGTACGTCGTTATAAAATCCGGGAAGTGCGACCGTATCGTCGGGATTTTTCAGGCTGGAAAGGATGTCGACGAGTACCTGTGCCGGATTGTGAACGATGCCTCCGAAGACGCCGGAATGGAGATCGAATTGAGGACCCTGGACGTCTATCTGAAAGTAGCAGAGGCCGCGCAACCCATAAGTTATAGCCGGGAGACCCCGGGAAAACTGGGATCCGTCCGAGATGGCCACCATATCGGAAATCAGGTCGTTCCGGTGGTCCTCCAGAAACTTCTTGAAACTCTGACTGCCGATTTCCTCCTCCCCCTCGATCATGAAGATCAGGTTCAGCGGGAGCTGCTGCCCGGTGCTGAGGAAGGATTCGACGGCCTTGATGTAGGTGAACATCTGGCCTTTGTCGTCCGTTGCGCCTCTGGCATAGATGAAGCCGTCGCGAATGTCCGGGTGGAAGGGTGGGGTTTTCCATTCGTCGAGCGGGTCGGGGGGTTGTACGTCATAATGCCCATACACGAGGAGAACGGGGGCCCCGGGCACTTCGGGCGATCGGGCGAGAACGATGGGGTGACGCTCGGTCTCGTGCAGACGACCGGTGAAACCGAATTTTTTCAGTTGTGCGAGCACCCACTCGGCGGCGGACCGGACATCCTTCTCGTTCTCGGGAAGAGTGCTCACGCTGGGGATGGCAAGGAATTCTGCCAGTTCCTCGACAAACCTGTCACGGTTGGTTTCGATAAACGAAGCGATCTTTTCAGGAAGCATAGCTTCTCCTGTGTCGGATTATTGTTGGCGAAGACGGTTTTCGCAAACTCATTGGACTTGTTTGGAATAACCGTGAAAACGCCGTATCTGCAGGTGCGGTTACCCCCTTCTGAATACGGCAAAAAATCTCTCGAAGCGCTTGCGGGAAGGCTCTCACCTTACTAAACTAGGCTCATGGCTTGATTATTTCAACTAAATAGGTGTCTTGCGGCTTATGAAATAATTGGCTGATTTCGGTTCTGTCTTGACCGGAAAAGGGTTAAATTAATTAGAAAAACGGCAGGGGGAAAACGGACTCGCCTGATGGACCGTTACATTAAACTACTATCACGCATCGAAGATATACCCAGGGCGGATTGGAATAATCTGACCTTCCGGTCCTCACCGATTCTGGACTGGGAATATCTATATTCTCTTGAAAAATCGGGCTGTATTTCCGCGGAGCGTGGATACAAACCTCTCCATATGGTGCTGTACGAAGGGAACAGACTGGTTGGAGCCGCGCCGTTTTATGAGCGCGACAGGGCGTGGGTGGAATTCGGCGACGGGGGACTTATCGAGTTCCTGACCGAACTGACCGGACTCCCTTTCAATTCAGGACTGGTCGGCAATATTCCATACACTCCGATACCCGGATATGACTTTGTGCATGCTCCGGACGTCGATCCTGGGGTCGGATACGCGCAGATCCTCGGCAAGATTGACGAGATTTCCGAAGAGCGGGGACTTTCGACATCACGGATATACTTTGTCGCGCCGCACTCGCGGTTGCGGACTGCTCTTGCCCAGAGCGGCTATGTGGAGCTTTCGACGGGATATCTCGTCTGGTACAACAGGGGATTTGGATCGTTCGACGATTACCTGGGGACCTTCAAATCCAGTCGCAGGAAGAAGATCAAACACGAATGGCGATCCGTTCATGAAGGGGGAGTCAACCTGGAAATGGTCTTGGGGGAGAATGCGCCCGATGCTTTGTACCAGGACCTGTACATGCTCTATCGGCATACGTGGACAAAACATATGGGACCCGGAATCCGTCCCTTTCTGAATGAATCCTTCTTCAAACTGCTCGGGGAAAACTTCCGGCACCGTACGAGCTTTACGGTGTCCTCGATGAACGGGAAGCGCATCGCAATGGCGCTTTTCTACCGTAAGGGCGATTCCTTGTATGGAAGGTACTGGGGGACCTTCCGTGAGGTGCCCTTTCTGCATTTTGCAACCTGTTATTACTTTCCGATCGCTTATGGGATTGAGAATGGAATCAAAATGATAGATCCCGGCTTCGGAGGTGAGCATAAATTAATCCGGGGTTTCGAGAGCATGCCCGTTTCGCATTTTATAAAGTTCTACGACCAGAAACAGCGCCGGATTGCCTACGCGGTGCTCGATCAGATGCGGGATCAGTTGTTGCCGAAATGAGTAGCCCTTTGTGCGAGTTACCGCAGTGGAGACCTGTGTTTTGTGAAGTTCTATCCGGCGATTATCTGGAATAAGGGTGCGATAACTGGAGAAAAATCCGCTTTTCTTCTTCTCAAAACACTTTAAGTATACAAATCATCATCCCAGTGCTATATCCAATCCTGAATGAGATTGTAAGTCATTAAAGGGCAGTTTTCTATTCGGACTCAGGGCGTATATCAATGGAGATTTTGCAATGAAAGGTTTTTGCACTATATTCCTGGCGGCTGTTCTTCTGTCCTGCCTTCTTTCATCGCAAGCGCATGGAGGCGTCATCTATTCTGGTAGAATTAACCTACCGGGAGGCGAGTTCAGTATAGATATCAATCATGATGGTCAGAACGATTTCATTGCTCAATGGCAGAATGCAGAATCAGGCTATGTAATCCAGAAGGTCGCGCAAATGAGGTACATGAGCGAGCCGTCAGAATCCGGAGGGGCTTTAATCCCTGCACCTTTAACATACGGTACGGTGATCGGGCCTCAGGCCGGGCCCCAACTTCAATGGTATGGCGGCTCATGTGCCGATACGTTTCGCGAATCTGGCGTAAGTTTTCGTTATCCCGGCCAATGGCGGACCCTGTATCCGCAAAACCCGTGGTACACAAATGGATATCTTGGATTTGAACTGACAGTCGGTTCGGATGTGTTCTATGGGTGGATGCACTTCAGCAGCAACCTGCAGGGTGATATTTGGCTCGTTGGGTACGCTTACGAAAATACTCCGGGGAACGCCTATTCGGGCAGGGGGCGGTGAATCCGGTTTTGCTTCACCTTCCGTGCTGTTGCCGATACAGTTTCTTCTTGAAGATAATAGTTGACTCTCACTTTCAGCTCTTATCGTTATGAGCACGACACTACGATGATCTGCAGTGTCCGTTGCTTCCATTTTGACGTGCTTGATTGTATTTGCTTTGGAAATTAACGGCAATGTCCTTTTGAATGAGGGGAGAGTTTATGAAAAAGGCAGCCTTATCAGGTGTCATGTTAACGGCTTTCTTCTGCTGGAGCTTTATTGCAGGGGCCGTCCCGGCATGTGCTGATGACGGCTTTTATGTAATCCCCATAACATCGATGACATTTAAGGGAAACTGGAGCGCAAACGTCACGTATTTCCAACGCGATGTGGTTTTCTACAATGGGTCGAGCTGGTTCAGCCTTGTTAACTCAAACCATGGGAACGCGCCGAACACCCTGTCTGCCGCATGGACGCTGCTGGCGCAGAAAGGAGACCCCGGCCCTGCAGTTCATACGAGTGCGGTCTGCAATGATGCTGTCGGCAATCCCTCGGCCCCGTTCATAGGAAGCGATGGACTTTGTTCGTGCGGCAGCGGCAGGACCGTCAGCAATGTGACCACCAAGAGTTCATGCACCGCCACCGCCGATACCGGAACTTGCATCGGACATGGCGCTCCGAAGGGGTCTTCTGACTTCTGGTCTGGATCATGTTGCGTGTGCGCGCCCTAAGGAAGCCATTAACCGGCATACTTTCAGGGCTGCAGGGAGAGTTGTGGAATAAGATCAGGTTCGATCTTTCATGGCGATTCGAGTAAATATTGCCCCACTTCTGAGAAGATAAAACCCCAGTAGAACACCAACTGAACTGGACAGCATCGCACCATAATCGATAAGGCTATCCCTGGTGAACCTGTAAATACTCGGAGCGTTCTTATTGGCAACAAAGGTGCCGATCGATCTGATAAAATCCGGCAGATGCATAATGATTAGGTACAATCCGAATACTTTAAATGCCAAGGGGAACAAGTCCTGGTACGAGAAATCATGGTCATGACTTTCGTCCGGAAAGGCAAAATCACATAATGCTCTGCCGCCCCACAACAGGTATATTCCGAAGAAAATATAGAATATCGGAACCAGTGAAAGCGAAAGATAGACTGGAAACATCACCGTAAACAGTTCGGTTTTGAATTTGGTCTGCATGAAGAATGGACTGAGGGCGTTAAATATGTGAGGGAAACTTAAAAGTAGAGAGTAAACGCCCAGCAACTTGCATCCAACGAGGAAGTAATCCCGAGATTTCATTCAGCCTCCGATCATTTTAGAAATCACTTTCTTACTCAGACGGCTTGAGAGTGTTGCAAGGATCTGTTTTCCATGTAAAACGGAATTCATGGTACTGCAATACGCATTGAAAATGATAGGATTTGGGGAGGCAATTAACTATCGCGATTCAGGCGATTTTTGAGTGGAACGCACTCGGAAGGTGGAACCCACAAAAAAAAGAGAGAGCCAAGGAAGGAGGGGGGAACCTCAGCTCTCTCCGGAGGAGGAAAGATTTTCTTTCCGTCCTAATAATAACCTAACGGTTAAACTGTTTTAAGTCGTCTAACTGAAATTTTTTTAAAAAATTTCAGTTAGTTCCTCGCTTTTCAGCAATCGTGAGCGCACCATATCCACCCCACTTTCTGCATGGAACTCAGCGATACGCCTGCCCCTGGCTGAAGAGCAGGAAAGCACGGGGCAAAGCGAAGGCTGATTGCGAAAAAGGTGGTGTGCCGGACCGGCTATCTTCCAGCGGATGGGGGAAAGGTATTGCTCGCGGTATTCTTAGCATTGCTGCCGGCTGTTCCGGACTGCGATGCAGCCGTCCCGAATCCCGGTCCGATGCCTGCACCGCTCATGGGTCCCGGAACGAAAATGACGGGCATTTGTGTTCCTGCAACATAGATCCGGGCGGCATCATTCCCCAGAGGAGTTCCAATTGCCGGTTTGGCTCTTTTGCCGTGATCGGCGGGGACCGGCGGAATCTCGAGTTGCTTGTCTCGCGCTTCCTGCATCAGCATGCCGTGCATCTGGAGCCTGTAGGAAGACAACTGGTCCTCGGGCATACCTTTCATCTTATCCTGGTATCTGTTCCACTGGTTTTTCGATAGAAGTCGAGAAGCCATGCCGGGGGCCAGGTAAAAGCTCTCTTCGGCCTGACGCGCCCACTGCTCGGTTTTATCGGCTCCCTTCTTAACGGCTGCGACAGAAGATCCGGCAAATAGAAAGACCCCAGCCACCAAGAGCGCAAACCACACCATAGAGTTCTTTTTCATATCTTCTCCTGATTCTGAAAATCATATAAATTTCTTCGATCGGAAATCTTGGAGTGTTGACCGCAGGATCGATCAACTCGCTATCTAAAAGGAAAGTAAGAGTGGGGGGAATGCTGTCAAGAATTGTTCTCATCCGGATGAGGGTGGCCACGGCAAGTGAATATTCAATGAGAACATTGACTCTGGTGCTCGAAAATGAGGGCGCGTTGTTGCAAATTTGGCATCAACACATAAATTACGACAAGAACCTCTTCTCGGACCAGGGCCTTCGCATGATGACGGCAGGGCGCAATCTCCGTCTGCCCCTGTTTTTCCCGGTTTATCTCTTTCTCAAAAACAGGATTTCGCGATGAATCCAAAATTACGCTACATAGGGTATTTAGGAGCAATGGCGGCAATCGCCTACATCGCGCTCCTGGCCGTGTTGTACATGCTTCAGGACAGATTCATCTATTTCCCGTCCAAAACTCTCGGTTCCACCCCACACGACTCCGGGCTGAGATACGAGGCTATAACTTTCAAATCGGTCGATGGGGTTGACCTCTCGGGATGGTTCATACCCGGAAATGAACAGAGTGCAGTCATACTTTTCTGTCACGGCAATTCCGGCAACATATCCCACCGACTCGGGATAGTGAAGCTGTATAACCGTCTGCAGCTGAGTACATTCATCTTTGATTACAGGGGGTACGGAAACAGCGACGGGACCCCGTCTGAGGAGGGAACTTACCTGGACGCGGAGGCGGCCTGGAACTACCTGGTGAATAAACGGAAAATCTCTCCCGGCAGAATAGTAATTGTTGGTGAATCGCTGGGCGGAGCGGTTGCGGCTCGGCTTGCTTCCAGGCACGAGCCGGGTGCTCTGGTACTCGAATCGGCGTTCACATCTCTGCCGGAAGTTGCCTCGGATCTCTACCCTTATCTTCCCGTCAGGATGCTGCTGCGGTTCAAATACGCGGCCTGCGACTACGTCGAGGAAGTGAAATGCCCCGTGCTGGTCGTTCATAGCTGCGACGACGAGGTCGTTCCGTACCATGAGGGCTGTCGACTTTATGAAATGATTTCAGGGCAGAAAGAATTCCTGGAACTGCGGGGAGGCCACAACAGCGGAAAATTGACCTCTGGGGAATCGTACACGAAAGGGATCAGGGATTTCATTTCCCGGTACATAAAGGTGAGCAGCTCGACTGCATCTGCGCTGCTGCAGGATTGAATCCGGTCCTGCTCTGCCTCCGGGCTCATGGCCACGAGTCGGATAAAATGATGAGATCGGGATAATCAAAATGTGTAGAAACTGAAGCAGCGCTCACGCAAACGCGACACCAGTGCGGGGTCGGCGTGGAAATGGACGTCCGGAGGGCGGGGAAGGGCCAGCTTCTGCCCACTGAAAGGGGTTTCGTCCAGCTTCATATTGTATGCAAGAACCATCAAAGTCTCCAGGTTCACCGTGTCGGCAATGTTGTAAGCCAGGAGGGTCTCCAGCGCATTGGGATTGCGGCTCTTGCGGTATTCTTCCCAGAGAAGAACCGCGAAGAATCCGTCAACACCGTCCAGTTCCTCTCTATCGATCCCAAGCTTCTTTTCGCATCCCTTCAAGCCTCCGCGGTAGCCCAGGCTGCTTAGCAGGAATCTCAAATCGATGTGAACCTGCTCGAGTTCGATGCCGAAATATCCCCGGATGAAAGGCAGATCGAAACAGCTCCCGTTGTAGGTGACCAGGACCTTATACTTGCGCAGGTCTTCGGGAAGGCGTTCCATGTTTTGACCATGGACATAATGAAATACATTTTCTCCGTCGTATAAGGCGACTGTCGTAATGTAGTCGTCCGGGCCGCCAAGCCCTGTCGTCTCGATGTCCAGATAGGCGACATGTTTTCTGAATTCGGGGAAAAGCCGCCAGTATTGCTGTGTCGGGAGAGAATTTGCGAAGAAAGCAGGATCGCAGGCGAGCAGTCGGCAGTGACAGTTCTCGAGTTGAGTCTTGAGTTGCTCGTACTTCTTCCTGCCAAATGGGGAAAGCCTGCAGCCGGTTTCGTCGCAAAAGATTTCCCAGGATTGAATTCCCATTTCCCACAAAGACCTTTCGGTTTTGAATCCAATTCCGGGCAGGTGAACAAATGTATTCTTCAGCATAGGGGCGGCTTTTCAGATGGAATGGACATTCGCAGCAGGGTTAAAATCGGAGAGTGCCTGACGGACGGCTCCGACAAAAAGGGCAAAGACACCGGACGGGCGCACGGATATTTCAGGGAGGAATTCTTTGAACATGCGGAGTCGCAAGCCGTTGGTCAGCTCCAGTTGTGCTCCCTTTCCCCCCTTGCAGCGGTTGCAGATATTACCGGGATCGATCCCGTTGCAACCGGAATTTCTTCTCGATACATGGAAGCCGCTTGCCGCCAGGCGATTGGAGATAAGCTCAACCATCCTGCACGACAGGCCACCGACGTAGACAATGGGATCGTCTCCGTGATAACCGTGAACGGTCAATATGGCCCGCGCTCTTTGTGCAAGCCGGCGCCCTTCGGGTTCGTCGAATAGCGTGCTGGTTATGTGCAGGCGGTTGTTGTCTCGGTTCTTCTTTCCCTCAAAGCAATAGAAATCGTAATCCGATCCTGCAATGGCTTCGGCCAGTTCCGATGTGCCGGGTTCGATCCGGCCGCCGTGCGGTGCCATGATGACGATGTCCGAACTGCGGGATGCCGTCCGGATGTCAAAATCCACGCCGATTCTTTCACTTTGCGCGAGTTGGGAGTAACTACTATACATATGGGATCCGTGACTTCGTATTTGATTGGCGTTGATGATAACTTATCGTGGGTGGCTGCTCAAGGGATTCGTCGAGCGGGAGGAGATGGGGACAAAAGCCGGGAGGGCCGGCGGCGAAGAAATCCGCCGCCAATGAGCCCTTCGTATCTGTCAGGCAGGCTCCCTGTAATACTGCAGGGGAGATAGTAATCAAGTCGGCTGGTATTCATCATCAGAAAAAGTGGATTTTGTCGTAATTCCAAAACCGTTGTATGGAATCATCCCGATCAACCGGGATTGGACATGCTGCCCTCGCCGCAGCCGGAATATCCCGGGTATCCCAGGTTTGCCGAGCCTTTGTGGCGCTCCATGCGGTGAGCCATCCTTTTACCGTGCATGGATGAAAACATACGCTGGAATTCGTGGCGCTGAGTTACCAGTTCATTGAGTACGTCCGACATGGCGGAAATCTTCTGGTCGCCCTGAGCAGAGTTCATCGCTGCAATTTTCTGGTCGAGTCTCTGGTTCATGGAATTGACTTCTTCCTGGAATTTCCTGTGCTGCTCTCTCCAGTCTTGCTTAGTGCTTTTGGCTTTTCCGGTATCCGTTCCCATGTTTCCCTGGTTGGCAGATTGGTGCTGGATATTTGCATCATAGGGTTGTGAAGAAGACTGCTGTGCCAAGAGCAGTGAGGGTACCATGCCCATAACGACGGTGAGCAACAGAACCAAAACCAAGCGTTTCATTGGCCTTACTCCTTTATCTTTCTCAATCTGACAAGAGTGAACTTCGTGATTCATTTCTTTATAGAGAACGCCTGCTATTGACGAACTCCGAACTAAAGATAATCATTGCGCAATGAGCGGAAGGGTATCGTAAGGCGGAGAATCGGTCAGCGAGACATCAGAGAGTTTTGCACGAACAGAGTTGTGGCCCAACAAAAAGCCCGGCAATCATAAATGATGCCGGGCTTTTTGTTGAGGGCGTTCAAATGGCTGACCCGGCTGCTACGGACCAGCAAAGGGTTGTTCTTCTCATTCTCATGATGCCTCCATCGCCAAGAGCGCGGGCGAACTCTCGTTTTTCTCGTACAGATGCTCCGACCGGAAGACTGCGGCGGGGCTAATCCACACAGTCTTCCTTTGACATCCCGGAAATCCCGCTGGTATACCACCGCCATACAGTGATACGATCTATATGTGAGGGGGGGGAGTTTTTGTGGGATCGGAGAATGCGAAGATCCTGACGCTTTTTCATACTCCGGTCGCTTTTCGAGGATGGCCGGCGACGGCCGCAGTCTGCCTCCATGTTCCGGGCACTTTCCTGCAGGAACGGAGCGGAGACGAGGGGCTGTCCCGTTTCAGCCGGATCTTCCAAGCGATCGGGCCCTGAATCGGCGCCTCAGTTTCAGCGCAAATGTCAACCGCGAAAATCCTGGAGCCTGCGTGAAAACACGACCTCAGCCTCTCAATAACGGGGTTTATGAAGCCCTCAAACGGGACATCCTCTGCATGGAGCTAAGCCCTGGATCTGTGCTCTGCGAAAGGGCTATAGCAAAAGAGATGGACGTAAGCAGAACTCCGGTCAGGGAAGCACTCCAGCGGCTTGAATCCGATGGATTGGTCAAAAGATACCCGAAACTCGGAGCGGTAGTTTCCGAACTCCTCCTGAGAGATGTCGCCGAAGCTTTTCAGATCCGTGAGTTTATTGAATCCCCGGCTGCGGCCATTGCGGCAAAGGTCCTCACTCGGGAGCAACTGGCCGTGGTTTCGGAGACTTTTGAGAGACTGGAGAGGGAACAAAATGGGCCTGAGGCATGTTTGCTCCATGACGAGATGGATTTGCTGATCCACTCCCTGGTCATCAACGCGACGGGCAATTCAAGGCTCATAGGCATCATGTCCAGCCTCGACAACGTTTGCCGGCGAGCGCGCTCCATCGCAACGCCTGTCTGGTTCAGGGAAAGCATCGCCGAGCACAGACGACTCGTGGAAGCGCTGGAGCGTGGGGATAGTGCTGCGGCCGAAACAGCCATGAGGGCACATCTTGTGGCAACGAAGAAGAGACTGATCGAGATCGTGTGACTGGAAAGTGCCGTCACCGATAACCGCTGTCCCGCACGAGACTGCGGGACGGTGATGGCTGTGAAAAGAGAAGTGCATATTTCGTTGAGCAGGTGCTTGTATGAAAATAACGAAGGTTGAGATTTTCGATTTGGACATACCCAGTGTTGGAACGGATTGGCACCCGGTCGTTGTCAGGGTGATTACCGACGAAGGGTACAGCGGCATTGGGGAAATAGGGCTCGCCTATGGGGCCGGCCATTCCGCCGGTGCCGGAATGATCAAGAACCTCGCTGAACTGTGCCTCATAGGAGCAGATCCGTTTCAGACCGAAAAGCTTTGGGACGTGATGCAGAAGAGAAGCTTCTGGGGATTGGGAGGCGGTCCGGTTGTCTTCGGAGCTATGAGCGCAATCGATATCGCGCTCTGGGATATCAAAGGAAAGGTCCTGAATCTGCCGGTCTATCGACTCCTGGGCGGGCCATGCAGAGAAGAATTGAGAGCCTATGCGAGCCAGATCCAGTTCGGCTGGGGGCCCGGCAAAGCCTGGAATCTATGCAGGCCGGAAGAGTATGCGGAAGATACACTGCGCATCATGGAGGAAGGGTTCGATTGTATCAAAATCAACCCGATACGTTATGACGAGCAGGGGAATTTCATACCTGGATTGAACGGTATTTTGCCGATCAAGACTCTCAATATGATTGTCGAAAGAGTCAAAGTCATGCGCGAAGCCGGAGGGGATAAACTCGATATCATCGTGGAGATGAATTCGAGGGCCTCGGTCTCCGCCGCCATCCAGATTGCAAAGCGATTGGAAGAATTCCATTGCATGTATCTCGAGGAACCGGTGCACTTCCTGGATTTGGCCTTGATTCGAAAGGTATCGGAGAAGGTAAACATACCGTTGGCAGGTGGTGAGCGCCTCTATACCCGCTGGGGATTCCACTCTTTTATCGAGGCGCAGGTACTTGACGTGATACAGCCGGACATCGGACTGGCCGGAGGCTTCACCGAAGTCAAGAAAATATGCGACATGGCCCATATGTTCGATTTGTCGGCCCAGATACACGTCTGCGGAGGCCCCGTAGCTTCCGCCGCCGCACTGCATATGGAAGCGGCCATCCCGAATTTTATCATTCACGAGCATCATGTTCGAGGCATCAAACCCGGCACCCGCGAGATATGCCTCAAAGACTACCAGCCCGTAAACGGGCGGTTCAAAGTCCCGGATGGGCCCGGTCTCGGGATCACCCTCAATGATTCCGTGGTCTATAAGTCACCACACTACACCGTTTCATGATGCCCGGTAAAGATGGCTGAAGGTTGACTTCGTTGGGTCGATCTCCGGGGCTTGTTCAGGGAGTGTCGACAAAGGTGAGATGGGTAGAAACACTACGTAACCTGGGAGGGAGTGTTCAGATGAAACGATCCATTTATCGGTTGTCTTGTTTGCTGCCGGCGGGACTGGCGCTGGCTGCCATGTTGATCCCCGGACCGGCCGCAGCACAGGACAAGGCTTATCCTACACGAGAAATCAACTTGAACATCGGGGCACCGCCGGGAGGTACTCTCGACATCGCGGGAAGGGTTCTGGCCAAAGTTCTAAGCCGGACACTCGGTCAGCAGGTTGTGATCGTGAACAAGCCGGGAGCGGCACAAGCGGTTGCCGCTTCATACGTCTACAGCTCAAAGCCGGATGGCTATAATTTGGCCTTTATGCTCAATCCCAACCCGATCATGAAAAAAATCGAAGAATCGAGCCTTCCCTACTCACCCGAGGATTACACCTGCCTGGGCGCCATTGCGAGGTCGACTCTCGTTCTTACGGTAAAGGCGGATTCGCCTTGGAAAACGTATGAAGATTTCATCAAGTATACGGCGGGCGAAGGCGGCAAGGTCATATTCGGCAATGACGGGGCCGGAGGGATCCAGCACCTGTTCCATCTTCAGTTGGCAGAGAAACTCGGAATGAAGAACGTTTCGCTGGTGCCGTTTCAAGGCGGGGGACCGGCAGTCCAGGCCCTGCTCGGAGGGCACATACAGGCGACGACGACCTCCACCGGACCTGTGGCACCCTATGTGAAATCGGGTGATTTGCGGAACCTGGTGATCTTCGGACCGGAAAGGGATCCCCTGTACCCCGACATGCCCTCGATCAAGGAGAAGGGGCTCGATATTAATGTCGGTTCATGGGCGACTTTCATCGGTCCCAGAAAACTGCCGCCGGCTATCGCAGAGAAGCTTACCGTGGCGATCAAAGAGGCATGCCGGGACCAGGAAGTGAAGGATATCTTCGCCGGCATAGGATGGGCATATGAATACCTTACTCCGCAGGATCATCAAAAGGCATGGAAAGAAGAAGCGGAGGTCTATTCCAAGGAAATGAAAAAGCACGGGCTCGTAAAATAGGAGCTCCGGCTGCCGGCTACTCTCAGGGTAGCTGCAGCGGCTCTCGTTTTTCTATCCGGTCATGTGCTGCCGTGCCCCGGAAACGTTTCCAACCGGGGCACGGG